>DASQLJ010000035.1:0-7253 GCA_035630095.1 Longimicrobium sp. | reverse complement strand
GGCCACGGCCGGCACGTGGGACGCCGGCGCCCGCGCGGCGCTGGCGGGCGCCCTGCTGCGCGCCGCGCCGCGCGTGACGCCCGTGCGCGGCCACCCCCGCGCGCTCTGGGCCGACGCGGGCGGGATGGAGCGGCTGGGCGGCGACGCGGCCGTGGCGCGCGCGCTGGTGGAGGCGGCGCGCGGGGCGGGGGTGCACGCGCGCGTGGGGGTGGCCGGCACCTGCATCGCCGCCGCGGCCGCCACGCGCGAGCCGGGCGCCCCCTTCCGCGTGGTCGCCCCCGGCGCCGACGCGGCGTACCTGCGCCGCCGCTCGCTGGCGGTGCTCCCGATCGCCCCCCAGCTGCGCGAGACGCTGCGGCTGCTGGGGATCGCCACCTGCGGCGCGCTGGCGGCGCTGGGCGCGGCCGACGTGGAGCTGCGCTTCGGCACGGCGGGGGTGGAGGCGTGGCGGCTGGCGCGCGGCGACGACCCGCGCTGGCCCTTCCGCCCCGCCGACCCCGGCCGCCCCTCTGCCGAGGCCGAGCTGGAGCCGCCGGTGGACAGCACCGAGCCGCTGCGCTTCATCCTCCCCGGGCTGATCGACGCCGTCTGCCGGCAGCTGGGCGAGCGGCAGCGCATCCCCGCGTGGCTGCGGCTGGTGCTGGCGGTGGACGGCGTGGCGCGGACCGAGGAGGTGCGCGAGATCCGCCCCGCGCGCCCCACGGCCGACCCGCGGGTGCTGGCGGAGCTGTGCCGCCGCGCGCTGGAGACCCATCCCCCCGGCGGCCCGGTGGCCGGGGTGCGGCTGGAGGCGCCGGAAGACGGCGTGGCCCGCGCCGACCAGCTCGACGCCTTCCGCACCCCGGCGCCCGACCCCGGCGCGCTGCACGCCGCCCTCCTCCCCGTGTTCGCGCGCTGGGGCGACGGCGCGCTCTGCGAGGCGGTGCGCCACGGCGCCCACCTCCCGGGCGAGCGCGCCGCCTGGGCCGCGCTGGGAAGCGGCGGGATCGCAGCGCTGGCGGGGGCGCAGCCGCCGGGCGCCGACGCACCGCCGGCGGAGGGCCCCGAGCTGGGGCGCGGGTGCCTGGAGCTGTGCCTGCGCCGCCTCCCCGAGCCCCGCCCGGTGCGGGTGCGCGAGGGCGAGGGGCGCCGGCCGCTGGACGTGGAGCTCCAAGCCGTGGGAACGGCCCCACTTGGGCCTCCCGGGACCCCTGTCAAGGGGAGTTTTCCACCGGGGCTGTGGAAAACTCGGCACCAGGGGCCGGAGCGCATTTCGGGGGCTTGGTGGGACGCCGGAAACGCGCGCGAGTACTGGCGGGTGGAGGCGCCGGACGGGTGGCTGGGGCTGCTCTTCCGCGACGCGGCGAGCGGGGGGTGGTACCTGGAGGGGTGGTACGATTAGACGAACCCGTTACACCCCGGTGTGACGGCGCAATGGGCGCGAATCGCGCGTAAGTGACGATGCCGCAAGGAGATTACGTCGAGCTGCACGCCCACAGCGCGTTTTCGCTCGGTGACGGTTCGGCAACGCCCGAGTCACTGGCCGAGCGCGCCGCGGAGCTCGGCTACCCCGCCCTGGCGCTCACCGACCACGACGACCTGGGCGGCGCCGTGCGCTTCTCCAAGGCGTGCGAATCGGCGGGGATTTTTGCGATTTTCGGAGCCGAAATCACGCTGGCGGACCGGTCTCACCTCACCCTTCTTGTGGAAAACCCCGACGGCTGGGCAAACCTCTGTAGCCTGGTGTCGCGGGGGCGGATGCAGGGCCCCCGGGGCGCTCCGGGGGTGACATTCGACGAGCTGGCGGCCCGTTCCGCGGGGCTGGTGGCGCTGAGCGGGTGCCCCCGCGGGCCCGTCCCCCGGCTGCTGGCGGCGGAGCGCTGGGCCGACGCCCGCGCCGAGGCCGGCCGGCTCCGCGACGCGTTCGGCGACCGGGCGTACCTGGAGCTGTGGGACCACCGCACCCACGCCGAGGCGTCGCTCTCTTCCGACCTGCTGGAGCTGGCGAAGGAGACGGGGATGCCGTGGACGGTGACGCACGACGTGCACTACGCCACCCCCGAGGGCCGCGCCGTGCACGACGCGCTGGTGTGCGTCACGCGCCACCTCACGCTGGACGAGGCGCACCGCCGCGGCGTCCTGCGCCCCAGCGCCGAGTGGTGCCTGCAGCCGCCGCCCGAGATGGCGCGGCGCTGGCGCCACGCGCCCCGGGGGGTGCGCCGCACGCGGGAGATCGCCGAGCGCTGCCAGGGCTTCCGCCTGGGCAAGGTGGGGCCGGTGCACCCCGCGTTCCCGCTCCCCTCGCAGTGGCGGAACGCGGACGACTACCTGGAGCGCCTCTCGCGCGTGGGGCTGGCCGAGCGGCTCCCCGACGCCTCGGACACGCACCGGCGGCAGCTCGAGCACGAGCTGGCCACCATCCGCACGCTGGGGCTGGCCGACCACTTCCTGGTCTGCTGGGACATCTGCCGCTTCGCGCGCGAGCAGGGGATCTTCTGCCAGGGGCGCGGCTCGGCGGCCAACTCCATCGTCTGCTACGCGCTCCGGGTGACGGCGGTGGACCCGGTGGCGCACGACCTCCTCTTCGAGCGCTTCCTCTCGCTGGAGCGCCCCGAGCCGCCCGACATCGACATCGACTTCGCGGCGATGGACGCCCGCGAGCGCGTCCTCCAGTACGTCTACGAGAAGTACGGGCGCGACCATGCGGCGATGGTGTGCACCCACGTGGAGTACCGCGGACGCTCGGCGATCCGCGACGCGATGCGCGTGCTGGGCTTCCCCGCCACGCAGGCCGACTGGCTGGCCAAGCGGGTGGACGGCTACACCAGCGCGCAGACCGCGGCCGAGTGGCTGGAGATGAGCGAAGGGAAGGCGCTGAAGGCGATCGGCCTCGACCCGGCGGAGCCGCGGGCGCGCGCGCTGGTCCGCCTGGTCTCCGGGCTCAGCGGCCTGCCGCGGCACCGGGGGATCCACAGCGGCGGCTTCGTCATCTCCGCGAAGCCGCTGTCGTCCGTGGTCCCCATCGAGCCGGCGTCGATGGCCAGGCGCACGGTGATCCAGTGGGACAAGGACGACTGCGCCGACGCGGGGCTGCCGAAGTTCGACCTGCTGGGGCTGGGGATGCTGCGGCTGCTGGGCGAGGTGGTGGGGCTGATCCGGCGCTGGCGCGGGGTGGAGATCGACATCGGCCGGCTGCCGCTGGACGACGCCGCGGTGTTCCGGCAGATCACCGCGGCCGACACCGTGGGGCTCTTCCAGATCGAGAGCCGCGCGCAGGCCAACTTCCTCCCCCGCCTGAAGCCCACCTGCTTCTACGACATCGTGATCAGCGTGGGCGCCATCCGCCCCGGCCCCATGCTGGGCGGCCAGGTGAAGGAGATGATGGCGCGGCGCCGCGGCATCGTCCCCACCGAGTATCCCCATCCCGACCTGGAGCCGGTCCTTTCGCGCACGCACGGCCTGGCGCTCTTCCAGGAGCAGCTGATGCGCTGCGCGATCGTGGTGAGCGGCTGCAGCCCGGGCGAGGCCGACACGCTGCGCCGCGCCATGAGCCGCAAGCGCTCGTCCAGCGAGATGCACAGGGCGACGGAGCGGATCCGCGCGGGGATGGCGGAGCGCGGCGTGTCGAGCGAGGCGGCCGACAAGGTGCTCGGCTGGCTGGAGGCATGCGCCAGCTACACCTTCCCCGAGAGCCACGCCATCTCGTTCGCGCTGCTGGCGTACGCGAGCGCGTGGCTGCGGCTGTACTACCCGGCCGAGTACCTCTGCGCGATCCTGAACGCCCAGCCGATGGGCTTCTACCCCGTCTCCACGCTGATCCACGACGCGAGGGCGCACGGGGTGGTGGTGCTGCCGGCGGACCTGGCGGTGAGCGGGTGGGACTGTGCCATGGAACCGCAGGGGACAGTGCCCGGTGCCCAGTGCCCGGGAGAAGCCGCGCAGTCCCTGGGCACTGGGGACTGGGCACCGGGCACTCCGCCCCACGCCGTCCGCATCGGCCTCCGCTACGTCCGCGGCCTGGGCTCGGTGGCCGGCGGGCGGCTGAAGGCGGAGCTCGAGCGCGGGAGCTTCGCCTCGGCGGCGGACGTGGTGGCGCGGTTCCCCAGCGAGCCGGGGCTGCGCGCGCTGGCGGCGGCGGGGGCGTTCCGCACCTGGATCCCCGGCGGCCCGCGTCAGGCGCTGTGGACGGTTCTGGGCGAGCTGCGGGCGCGCGGCAGCGGCGGCCCGCTGGCGCCCGCGTCGGTCGTCCCCGAGCCGCGCATCCCGGAGCCCGGGCCCAGCGAGCGCACGCTGCTGGCGCACCATACCACCGGCTTCGACCTGGACGGCCACCCGATGCGCCACCTGCGCGAGTGGCTGGTGACCATGGGCATGCGCACCGTGGCCGAGCTGCGCGACGACCGCCGCCTGGCGCACGGCCAGCTCGTGACCGCCGCGGGCGTGGTGATCGTGCGCCAGCGCCCCGGCACCGCCAAGGGCTTCGTCTTCGTGGGATTGGAGGACGAGACGGGGCGCCTGGACGTGATCGTCACGCCGAAGATCTACGAGGAGCAACGCGAGACCATCAACGGCAACGGCATCCTGGCCGTGCGCGGCAAGCTGGGGAAGGAAGACGGCGTCACCAACCTGAAGGCCGAGCAGTTCTACCCCCTCAAGCTCGACGACGCGGCCGCCGTGGTCGCCTCGCACGACTACCACTGAGGGGGGGCGGGATGATGGCGATCGTGCGCCCACGTCCACCGCGCCAACAGGTGCCCCGGCGGGTTTGGTGTCGAGAGCGTCGGAGGGCATCGCGAAAGGCGGTTGAAACCGCGGCTACCACAATGGGAAGCCTCGCAAACCGCGCGAGGCTGTTCGGGGCGGATTCCGGGTCCTCGCACGAATGCCTTCGCGAGGAAGTCCGCGAAGGCGGACTGCGTGCCGTTGTAGCGGCGAGTTCACTCGCAAATTCCCTCGCGAGAAGCCTCGCAAACCGCGCGAGGCTTCTCGGGGCGGATTCCGGGTCCTCGCACGAATGTCTTCGCGAGGAAGTCCGCGAAGGCGGACTGCGTGCCGTTGTAGCGGCGAGTTTACTCGCAAATCCCCTCGCCGGAAGCCTCGCAAAGTGCGCGAGGCTGCTGGACCGGGACCGGCGCGGGAGGCAGGCCATCGCTCGGTCGACAGCAGGGGGCGGGCCGATGCCGCTCGTGCCCCCACGTTCACCGCGCCGACAGCTGCCTCGCGCACGGCGGCTCGCCCAACAGCCTCGCGCGGTTTGCGAGGCTTCCCATTGTTCTAGCTGCGGCTTCAGCCGCCCGTCGCGAACCCCGCCGACACGCGGGACAACCCACCCGACACGCGAGACCACTCTCCCGACGCGCGAGACAACCCTCCCGACGCGCGAGACAACCCCGCCGATACCCTCGATGGATCGTGCTCGGCGCCAGGGTCGGAGGGGGCGCTGATGTCCTTCATCCCCCCGCAGCTGCTCACGGCGGCGAAAGCGGCGCCGGAGGGCGACCGGTGGCTGCACGAGGTGAAGTACGACGGGTACCGCCTCTGCGCGTGCGTCCAGGGCGGGCGCGTGCGGCTGTACACGCGCGGCGGGCACGACTGGACGGCGAAGCTCGCGTCAATCGAAGCCGCCGTGGCCGAGTTGGGGCTGCGCGGCGCCTACCTCGACGGCGAGCTGGTGGCGATCGGGGCGGACGGGCTGCCGGACTTCACCGCGCTGCACCGGGCCATGCGCGGCGGACGCAACGCGCCTCCCCTGCTCTACCACGTGTTCGACATCCTCCGCGCCCGCGGCCGCGACCTGATGGCGCTGGACGTCCTCGAGCGCAAGCAGGTGCTGGCCGACGTGCTGGAGCGCGGCGGGCCGCGGCTGCGCTACGTGGAGCACGTGATCGGCAGCGGCCCCGAGCTGCACGCGGAGGCGCACTCGCTGGGGATCGAGGGGATCGTCTCCAAGCGTATCGGCAGCGGCTACAGGCCGGGCTCGCGCCCGCGCGCCTGGCTCAAGGTGAAGTGCTTCCACGTGCACCGCTTCACCATCTCCCGCGTGCTGGCCGAGGAGGTGGCGGTGGTGGATGCCGACGGCGCCTCCGCCGGCGTGGTGCCGGTGTGGTCGCGGGTACAGCTCGCCGGTCTGCGGCCGGGGATGATCGTGGACGTGAAGGCGCTCGCGTGGAGCCCCGGCCGCACGCTGCGCCACGCCACGCTCGTCGGCGGACCCGACTTCCTCGAATCGCATGCGGGCAAAACACGTTTCACACGGAGTCAGCGGAGTTAACGGAGTCGCAGGGCGAGCAGCGATGCACGTCCCACGACTCCGTTCACTCCGCTGACTCTGTTGACTCCGTTGACTCCACTGATCCGCTGACGCTGACTCCGCTGACTCCGCTGACTCCGCTGACTCCGCTGACTCCGCTGACTCCGCTGACTCCGCTGACTCCGCTGACTCCGTGTGAAACCGCCGTAAAGGTTCTCGATCCACCGATCTCCCCGACCTGCAGCCGTATCGCCGTTTCCCCACTCACCCACCCATCACGCCGCCGCGCGCTGCTCCGCGCCACCGGTCATCACCGCCAGCACCTCGCGCAGCGTGCTCTCGCCGCGGTCGCGGGCGTACCAGGTTCGCACGTCGCGGTAGATGTCGCCCACGGGCCGCTCGCCGGCCTTCTTCTGCTCCAGCACCCACGACTGGAGCTGCGACGGGCGCGGGCCCCACTGCCCGGCGACGGTGAAGTCGGGGCACAGCACCACCACCAGCGGGATCGAGCGCGAGCCGCCGGTGAGGTGGCGGTCCATCAGCGCCGGGTGCTCGTCGCGCTTCACCACGCGCAACTCCACGTTCGGCAGCTCCTCCGCCAGGCGGGCGACCACGGGGACGGTGTTCGACGCGTCGCCGCACCAGTCCTCGCTGATCACCAGCAGCTTCCACGCGCCGGCCCCGCGCCCCTCGTCCAGCGCCCAGTGCGGCAGCTTCGCGCGCTCCCACACGGCATCCCAGAGCTTGCGGTGCTCCTTGATCTCGTTCGCCAGGTAGTCGCTCCAGGTGACCCCTTTATCCCAGTATGTCCTGTAATCGAAGTCGCTCATCTCACCATCTCCCCTCCAGAAAGAAACGGCGCGGCTCGACCCGCACCGGCATCTCCATCCAACCGCATTCAGGACCCGTGCCCCAACCGTGCACGGCTGGCCGGACGACGACCTACCCGCATCCTGCCACCGGCGGCTGAAGCCGCAGCGCCGCAGCAACAACTACGAAAAGCCTCGCAAACTGCGCGAGGCTC
>DASQLJ010000034.1:0-17419 GCA_035630095.1 Longimicrobium sp. | reverse complement strand
CACCGGGCCTGACCTGGCGCAAGGCAATGGACGCCCCGCCGGCTGGCCGCTCGATCGCGCCCCGTTCTTCCTCGAGACCAGCATTCCCGGCGTGTTCGCCGCCGGCGACGTGCGCCACGGCTCCATCAAGCGCGTCGCCTCGGGCGTGGGCGAGGGGAGCATGGCGATCGCCTTCATCCACCAGTACCTGGCGCAGGCGGGCTGATCTGCAGGACGGCTTTACCAGATTGTGTCACGCAGAGTCAGCAGAGTGAGCAGAAACAACCGCAGTTCTCTGCTGACTCTGCTGACTCTGCTGACTCTGCGTGAAACCATCTCTACCTCTGAATGCACTTCACCCCGCCTCTTCGCAGGGAGAAGCGGGGTGATTGGTATGAAGATCCTGCCGAATCAGAACGTGGTGCGGACGCCGAGGGTGAAAGTGCGGCCGGCGCGGATGGTGGCGTTGTCGGGCTCGCCGAGCTGGCTGCCGAGGAGGTTGTCGCCGGCGACGGTGACGCGGACGCCGCGGCCCACCTCGCGCGACAGGGTGCCGCGCAGCTCCGTCGTTCCCTCGTAGCTGCGCCAGTAGTCGCGCAGGCCCACGCCGTACATCACGCGCGGCTGCGTGGCGCCGGCGGCGAAGTCGCGCGCCAGCGCCAGCCGGTCGTAGCCGATCCAGTCCCACGCGCGCGTCGCGGACGCCGACCCGTACCAGCCGCCCGCCTCCCAGCGCGCCGTGAGGCCGCCGCTGCGCGCGGGCACGCCCAGCACCCGGTCGCCGGCGCGCAGGTCGCCGCCGTAGCTCTCGGCCATCCGTTGCACCCGGCTGTCCACCAGCGAGAGCGCCGCGCTGAGGGAGAGGGCGCCCGTCTTCAGCGAGCCCTCCATCTCCCAGCCGCGGTTGGTGATCTCGCCCACGTTCTGGAGCTGGTAGCGCACGCGGCGGTAGGCGGCGCCGGCGTGGGAGAAGGTGTCGGCCCCCAGCGCCACGTTCTGGATCAGCCCCGTGGCCCGCTGGTCGAAGCGCGTGACCTGCAGCGAGCCCACGCGCGGCAGGTGCAGCTCCATCCCCAGCTCCGTGCCGGCCTGCGCCTCGGGCTCCAGCGGCGGGGCGAAGCCGCCGCCGTGGCCGGCGTACAGGTGGTGGCGCGCCGGCGTCCGCGCGGGGCGGATGCCGCGGCCGTACGCGGCGCGCAGCTTCACCTCGGCCGGGCCCAGCGGGCGCACCCACGCGGCGCCCAGCATCGGCAGGACGGACACGGGGGTGGCGCCGGCCAGCGCGTCGTTGGTCTCCACCCGCACCCCGCCGGTGGCGAACGCGGTGTTGCGCCAGGAGGCGGCGGCCTGCGCCAGCACGCCGGTGTTCTGCCGCCACGCCTCGCGCATCCCCAGCTCCTCCACCATCCAGCGCCCGCCGCGCTCGGGGATCCGCAGCATGCGCTCGGTGAACGCCTCGCGCAGCAGCGTGTGCTCGATCGCCAGCGTCACGTCCGTCGAAAGCGGACCCTCGGCGCCCAGGCGGGTGGTGGCGCTGCCGCGCAGGGTGCCGCGGTCGGCGCCGCCGCGCGAGCGCTCCAGCGGGTCGGCCACGGCGGCGGGGAAGGGCTCGGTGCTGTCGGCCTGGTGGTTCAGGCGGTAGCCGTCGATCCCCGCCACCAGCGCGTACGTCCACCCTCCCCCCGGCGCCAGCTTCAGCGTGGCGCCGGCGGTGTACTCGCGCAGCGACTGCCGCGCGCTGTCGGCGGACTGCGGCAGCGACGTGCGGACGGAATCGGCCTGCGTGGCGGGGACGATGCCGGCCAGCAGCGGGTTGCTCGCCGCGCCGGCGCGCTGGTCGTACAGCCGCAGCGTGGTGGTGAGGATGGCGTGCGGCCCCACGATGCGCCCCGCGGCGTGCGCGGCCACCTGCCGCGTCTGGGCCCCGGGATACACGCCGCCCGCGCCGCCGAAGCCCACCGACACCCCCAGCGAGCGCAGGTTGGAGCCCGCGCGCAGCACCAGCCGCTGGCGGTGCGTGCCGATCGTGCGCGTCGTGTACCCGCTCCCCGCCAGGCCGGCCTCGCTGCGCAGCTCCAGCCGCGGCGCGCCGCCCCCCGCCCCCTCGTGCCGGGTGACGATGTTCACCACCCCGCTGATCGCGTCGGAGCCGTAGAGCGCCGCGCCCTGCGGCCCGCGGATCACCTCCACCCGCTCCACCCAGTCGGGGTCGAGCTCGGTCAGCACCAGCGGGTTGGCCGTCTCCACCCCGTCGATGTAGACCTTGGGATAGGTGGCGCCGAACGAGCTCGAGCCCCGCACGCTGCCGTACTGCGAGAGGAGGGTGGTGGGCGAGCGGCGCCAGATCCACATCCCCGGCACGCTGCCGTTCAGCAGGTCGGCCATGGTCGATGCGGAGCGGTTCGCCGCGTCCGTCCCCTCCACCACGCCCAGCCCCACCGTGAGCGGGCGCCGCGCCGCGCCGGCCGCGCTGCCGGTGGCCACGATCCGCTCCAGCACGCTCTCCCGCGCCGCGACGCTCCCCGTCGTCGACGGAGTCGCGGGCGCCAGCACCACCTGGCCGCCGATCACCACCGGCTCGGCCCCCGCGGCGCCCACCAGCGACGCCAGCGCGTCGCCCAGCGGCCGGCGGGCGATGGAGACGCAGACGCGGCGGTCCAGCGGGAGCAGCTCGGAGCTGTACGAGAGGCGCACCCGGGCCGCGGCCGAGAGGCGGTCCAGCGCGTCGCGCAACGTCAGCTCGCCCGTGCGCAGCGTGACCGGCCGGTCCAGCGGCGCCTCCCACGCGCGCCCCGCGGCCTCCACCCCGCGCGCGCAGGTGGCCTGTGCGTGGACGGCCGCGGGGGACGCGAGGGCGAGCGCTGCGGCGGCGGCGAAAACGGCGAATGCCCGGACGCGCGAGGGCGGCCGGGCCGGTACGGCGCGGAGGGGCGGGGGCCGCATCACGGGCCCCGCCCCCCGCCTCCCCGCGGCACCACCGTGGCGCCGTCTGGCCCCCGGCGCAGCTCGCCGCCCAGCGCGGCGGCCACGATGCGCATCGCCTGGTCGGCCGTCTGCCCCTCGAAGTCAGCCGTAAGGTGGCGGCCGGCGAGCGAAGGGTGCACGCGCAGCGTCACGCCGTACCAGCGCCGCAGCCCCGCGGCGACCTCCGCCACCGGCGCGTCGCGGAAGGAGAGGCGCCCCGTGGTCCACGCCACGTCCGCGCGGCTGGCCATGCGCCGCTGCACGGCGATGCGGGCGCGCAGGATCCGCGCGCGGTCGCCGGCCCGCAGCGTCTCGGCGGCCATTGTTTTCGGGAGCGATACGGCCACCACGCCCTCGGTGACCGCCACCGACGTCCCCGCGACCGAGTCGGCGCTCACGGTGAAGGCGGTGCCCAGGTCGCGGATCGTCGCGCCGTCGGTAGATACGGTGAAGGGACGCCGCTCGTCGTGCCGCACCTCGAAGTACGCCTCGCCCGAGAGCTCCACGCTCCGTCCGTCATCCCCCGAAACGGCCAGCCGGCTGTCCGGCCCCAGCACCACGCGGCTCCCGTCGGCCAGGCGCAGCTCGCGGCGCGCGCCGACCTCGGTGGCGTAGCGCGTGGGCGCCGCGGCGGGACGGGTGGACAGCGCGCGCCAGAGCAGCCCGGCGCCGAGCAGCACCAGGACCGCCGCCGCGATGCGCATCAGCGTCGAGTTCCGCCACCCCGCGGCCGGTCGCGGCGCAAGGACGCGGGGCGGGCGTGCCGCGGCGCCGCCGGGCTCCACCGTCAGCGCGGGCCGGTCGCGGCGGGCCATCACCGACGCGAGCGCCGCCTCCACGTCCACCTCGGGGCGCGCGTCGGCGCGCAGGCCGGCCAGGGCGCCGTCCAGCGCGCGCACCAGCTCGACGCGGCCGGGGTGCGCGGCCAGCTCGCGCTCCAGCGCTCGCGCCTCGCCGGGCGTGCTTTCGCCCGCGAGCGACCGCGCCACCGCCTGCCAGGCGGCGTCGCGCGGATCGATCGGGGGGAGGTCGGACTCGTTCATGACCATTGGAACACGCAAGAGCCGCGGCACCCTCTCTGCACCTCGGTGCGCGGGCGGCGCGGGGGCCGTAGGTTGTTCTACAGACCCCCGGGGATGGCTGTTCCGCATCACCGCCCGCAAGGCGAAGATACCGACTCGATGGAAGAACCGGAACTCCACGCGCGCCTCCGCGACGGCGACGACCAGGCGTTCGCGGCCGTGTTCCGGGAGCACTACCCGGGGCTGGTCGCGGCGTCGGAGCGGCTGCTGGGCGACCGCGCCGCGGCCGAGGACGCCGCGCAGGAGGTGATGCTGGAACTCTGGCGCCGCCGCGAGGCGCTCCCGGCGGAGGTGTCGCTGCGGGCCTACCTGCACCAGTCGGTGCGCAACCGCGCGCTCAACCGCATCCGCCACGCCCGCGTGGTGCGCGAGGCCGAGCCGCACGTGCGCCCCCCCAGCGCCTCGCCGCCCGCGGACGGCGAGGCGTCGGCGCTGGAGCTGGAGGCCGCCGCGAAGGAGGCGGTCGCGGCGTTGCCGGAGGAGGTGCGCGAGACCTTTCGCATGAGCCGCGTGGACGGGCTCACCTACGCCGAGATCGCGCGGGTGATGGAGGTGTCGGTGAAGACGGTGGAGGCGCGGATGGGGCGCGCGCTGCGGCTGCTGCGCGAGCGCCTGGCCCCCTGGCTCCCCGAGGGCGGCGGCTGGTAAGCACCGTCGCCATCGTACGAAACACACGACGAGGATACGGAGGGGCCGACATCCCTAACAGCAAGTCTCACGCAGAGTCAGCAGAGTCAGCAGAGTCGGCGGAGAACAAGCGCAGACACCTCTGCCAGTTCTCTTCTGCTAACTCTGCTGACCCTGCGTGAACCTCTTTTTCAGTTCCTCCGTTGACTCCGCTGACTCCGTGTGAAACCAGCCGTCGAGAGGGCCCGCCCCGGAAGCATCCGGAGCGGGCCCTATCTCATATCCACAGCTCGATGTCGAGCGGAGTCGAGCCGATCAGTGCACCACGGCTACCGGCGAGGTGCGGTTGGTGGTGGAGCCGTCGCCCAGGCCGCCCCAGGTGTTCTGCCCCCAGCACCAGGTCTGCCCGACGGTGTCGAGCGCGCAGTACGCCTGCGACTCGGCGCGGATGTCGGTGAACGTCACGCCCGACGGCTGCGAGACGGCCACCGGGAGGCGGCTGCTGGCCGTGCTGCCGTGGCCGAGCTGCCCGTTCGACCCCGCGCCCCAGCAGTACGCCTGTCCCGCCGTGCTGAGCCCGCAGGTGCTCGCGGCGGCCAGCGCCAGCTTGCTGTAGGTGACGCCCGCGGGCATCCGCGTGGCCACCGGCGTGTAGCTGCGCGTGATGGTGCTGTCGCCGAGCTGCGAGCTGCCGTTGGGCCCCCAGCAGTACGCCTGGCCGCCCGAGTCGAGCGCGCAGACGTGCTTGTACTCGGTGTAGATGGAGCTGAAGGTCACGCCCAGCGGCTGCGACACGGCGTGCGGGATCGAGTCGCCGAAGCTGAAGCCGTAGCCCAGCGCCCCGTCGGCGCCGTAGCCCCAGCAGTACGCCTGGCCGCCGTTGTCCAGCGCGCAGGTGTGCCAGAAGCCGGCCTGGATCTGGGTGAAGGTGGTGGCTCCCTGCTGCACGGCCACGGGCGTCAGCGCGCTGGTCTTGGAGTTGTTGCCCAGCCGTCCGTCCGCCCCCGAGCCCCAGCAGTAGCCCTGCCCGCCGGAGTCCAGCCCGCAGGTGTGCAGGTCGGCGGCGCTCAGCGAGGTGAAGGCGACGGCGCCGTGCGGCTTCACCTTCACGGGGATCAGCGGGAGGGTGGCCGTGGTGCTGTCGCCCAGGCGGCCGTCGGCGTTGGCGCCCCAGCACCACGCCTGCCCGCCGGCGGCGATGCCGCAGGCGTGGAAGGCGCCGGCGGTGACCTGCGAGTAGCTCTCGCCCTGCTGCCAAACGGCCACGGGAACCGAGCTGTTGGCCGCGCTGCTGTCGCCCAGGTTGCCGTAGGCGTTGCGTCCGTAGCAGTACGCCTGGCCGCCCGAGGCCAGCCCGCACGCGAACGACTGCCCCCCGTCGAGCGAGGCCCAGGGGGTGGTGGGCGTGACGGTGGGCCGCGGCGTCAGCGGGTTGCGGGCGCCCGCGTCGGACGGGAGGCGCTCGGCGCAGGCGGTGAGCAGGGTGGCCGCCGCCAGCAGCAGCGGCGCCGCGCGGAGGAAGGAGCGGGGTGTCATTGGGTGCCCTCGGTGGTGACGAGTGGTCCTGCGTGAACCGCGGTGGGGCAACCAAGTTGCACGGCGGGAGGCGTCCAGGTCAATGGAAATCGTGTCCTCATTTGAGGTTGACACGGATTACGGTGTCAGTTGCGGCGCACGGTCTGGAGATTCAACCCATTCCCGTGATCATCCGTTTGTGTTCCCAAAGGGACGATCCGTTGCGCGGCCGTCGACCCCGTCCACGGGCGGATCGCTACGGCGCCGCGCGCTCGTCCGTATCCGCCCATCCCATCGCGGGGCCCTTGAACACGCGGAAGAGCCACCAGAGCGAGGGGACCAGCAGCGCCATCCCGAAGGGGGTGCTCCAGAGCACGAAGCGCAGCGTGGCGGGGCCCGACGCGGCGGCGTGCACCGTCACGTCGGGGTAGACGAGGTACGGGTGCTGGGCGATCCCCCAGCCGGCCAGGAGGCAGGCGGTCTGCGCCACCGTGGCCATCCGCGCCAGCCGCGGCCGCCGCCGCCAGAGCGCCCACCCGCTGAGCAGCGCGGCGGCCACGCCCACGGCCAGCACCGGCGCCGCGCGGGCGCTCAGCAGCCCGCGCCACAGGTGCGGGGCGTGCACGCGCAGCAGCGGCAGCATCAGCGCCGGCATCGCCACCACCGCCGTGCCCGCCCACAGCGCGCGGCGGCGGAAGTCGTCGCGCAGCTCGCCCGCGGTCTCGTTCGCCAGGTAGACGGCGGCCAGGTAGGCGCAGACCGCCAGCGCGAAGCCGCCCGTCGCCAGCGACAGCGGCCGCAGCCACGCGGCGGTGCCATCGACCGAGACCACCCCGCCGGCCACGCGCACGTTGCCGGCGCTCACCGCGCCCAGGAACGGCGCCAGCGCGCTCACCTCGGCCGCCCGGCCGTCCACCAGCACGAAGCCGGCGGGCTGCTGCATCCACGCGTTCGCGGCCACGACCAGGACGCCGCTCAGCATCCCGCTGACCGCCATGGCCACGCCCGCCGCCAGGTGCGCGCGCGGCGACAGCTTCTCCCAGCCGTACAGGTAGAGGCCCAGGAAGATGGCCTCCAGGAAGAAGGCGTAGCCCTCCAGCACGAACGCGGGGCCGATGATCCCCCCGGCGAAGGCCATGAAGCGCGGCCACAGCAGCCCCAGCTCGAACGACAGCGCCGTCCCCGACACCGCGCCGATGGCGAAGGTGAGCGCGGTGGCCCTGGCCCACTTGCGCGCGAGCTGGCGGTAGTGCGGGCGCCCGGTGCGCAGCCACAGCGCCTCGGCGGCCACCACCAGCAGCGGCATCCCGATCCCCAGCGGCTGCGGCTTCAGCCGCCGGTGCGGTGCCGCGGCGCGAGACATGGTCGCCACACACGGTGAAGCGGAGGATCAGAGTGTCGTTCTCCGTTCCTCCGCTTCTCTGCGCGACGCACCTGTTGCGATGCCGGCCCTGCTCGCGGCCCTCCTGTCTTCTCCGCCTGCGCTCAGTCGCGGCGGCGGTTGACGGAGTTGGCGCGGGCGAGCAGCGCTTCCAGCTCCTCCTGCGGCGTCCGGTCCCAGCCGGCGGGGATCGGCGTGAGGCGGCGCTTGTCCACGTCGGTCTCGAAGCAGAGCCAGCCGGACTCCAGCCCGGGCGTCATCAGCGCGGGGGTGCGCACGCGGCGGTCGCGGGTGCGCCGCTCGGGGCCGGTGTACGCGCCCGACGCCGCGACCCGCCGGTCGCCGCCCCGCCGCTCCGCGGGCTGGCCGGCGTACGGGACCACGTCCCACACCCGCCACTCGTGCCCGCCGGAATCTTTGAAGTGCCTCAGTGCCATGGTTTTACGCTGGTTCAGATTCGCTCGCCCATAGTGCAGGATGCGTGCCCCTGTGTCAATCTGCTACGACCGGTGGCGCAATCTGCAACGTAGAAGCTAACTGCGCAAGTAATATGGACTTCCGCGCGCGTCCGACGGAGGTGCGGCGAACGAGGCCGCCCCCCGTCCATGCCCGTTTCCCGGCGTCCACGAGGGGCGGCTTCGTCATCCGCGCCGCTCCCCTTTTCATCGCGGGAACGCGGGAGCGAGGTCCCGCGCGGCAGGCGCATCCACGAATTCGACCCGCGCCGGGCGGTTTGCGTGAGGGATTCGCGCCCGGAGGGCCGAGACGCCGGCGCGCCCGCGTCCATCGTCGAGGGAACGAGCCGGGCCATGGCGCGCCGGCGGCTCGGCGCCGTTGGCAACGGCGGTATCGTTGCCTACGGCGCGCGAAGCCCGGCCCGGAGCGCAGCGGAGGGACACGCCCGCATCCGTAGTTCAGTAAAACCGTCCTGCCCCCGACGACTCTCGACGCGAATCAGTTCGCCGGGAGCGTCGCGAAGGAGATCGAGAACGGGCAGATGCCGGTGGTGATGGTGCGCTCCACCGAGGTGTACGTCCCGGTCAGCCCGAACTCCTTGCCCGGCGTGTTGGGCCCGCAGTCGCCCGGGTTGAGCGTGTGCAGCCGGCCCGCGTAGTCGAACGCCAGCGCCGACACCGGGGGCGAGCCGCCGGGGACCAGCGGGTTGGCGAGGCCGCGCACGAACTGGCCGTTGTTCGGGTTCCACACCAGGATGCCCTTGCCGTAGACGCCCACGTAGATGAGCCCGTCGGGGCCCACGGCCACCGAGCCCGGGAACTCGCCGAAGCCGGGGACGTTGATCTCCTCCACGCCGGTGACCAGGTTCACGATCGACAGCGTCCCGTCGTTCTGCCCGAAGCGGCCCGAGTTGATCACCACCAGCCGGATCCCCACCGCCACGCCGGCCGCCGGGTTGATCCCGGTGAGCGGGATGGTGGCCGTGACGGTGCCGGTGGGCCCGATCACGCTCACGCTCCCCGGCCCGGCCGGCGCGAAGTTCACCAGGTTGGCGTTCAGCACGTAGACCGCGCCGTTCCCCTCCACCAGCGCCTGCGGGAAGGTGCCCACGGCCACCTCGGCGCCCGCGGTGCCGCGGCGCACGTTGACGGGGGTGACGCTGTTGCGGGCGGAGTTGCCGACGAAGGCGATGCTGTCGTTCAGGAACGCCGCGCCCGTGGCGCCGGAGTTGGCCGGGAGCGCCACCGTGTGCGCCACCGTGGCGGTGCGCAGGTCCAGCACCGACGCGAACGGGTAGATGCCCAGCGGCACCACCGCGAAGGCGCCGCGCGCCGCGGCGTTCACCGGCGTGCCCTGCGCGCCCAGGCTGATGGTGCGCGGCGTGGGGTTCACGCTGTCGGCGCTCACCAGGGTGACCGAGTTGGAGATGCTGTTGACGATCACCTCCAGCCGGGTGGGGGTGCCACCGGAGATGACGGGATCGTCGCTGCACGCCGCCAGCGCGGCGGGGAGCAGGGCCAGCGCGGCGAGCAGGGCCAGCCGGCGGGGGATTGCGATGCTCATGGTCGAAACCGCCCTTCAGGGTTGATGGAGATCCGCGCGGCTCAGCCGCAGGTCGAATCGTACTCGCCGCCCCGGCTCGGGATAGCCGGCGATCAGCGACTGCGTCTGGTCGAACACCCGGTCCACGTCCACGGCCGTCACCGCGGCCCACCGCCCCACCCGCCACGCGCGCGACACGCCCAGGTCCGCGCTCCAGAAGCCGGGGAGCGCGTTCACCCGGTCGGGCACGGGGTAACGCAGCCCCGTGTAGCGCGCCGACAGCTCCGCGCGCCACGGCCCCGGCGCCCACTGCGCCGTGAACAGCCCCGAGTGGCGGGGCCGGTACACCACCTGGACGTCCGTGTCCTGGCCGTCGCGCAGGTAGGTCATACGCGCCACCGACCACGCGCCTGACACCCGCAGGTTCGCCGCGGGCACGCCCACCTCCGCCCGCGCGTCCACGCCGCGGCGCGAGACGTCGAGGTTGCGCGGGCTCCAGCGGAAGGCGAAGTCGGGGAGCCACACGATCATCCCCTTCACGCCGCCGGTGAACGCCGAGGCGGAGACGGCGATCTCCGCCGGCCCCGCCGCCCGCGCGTACTGCGCCGACGCCTCCCACTCGCTGGGCACGCGCTCGGGGCGCAGGTCGGGGTTGGGCACCACGCCCACCCCCTCGCGGAAGAACTGGTCCCCCAGCGACGGCGGGGTGAAGCTGCTGCGGTTGGCGAGCTGCACCCGCAGCGCGCCGACGACGGTGGACGCGGAGAGCGCGCGGCTCACGAACCAGTCCCCCGTCACCCCGTCGCGGTCCGCCCGCGCCTCGGCGGAGAGGGCGACTTCCTTTCGGGAGATGGAGAGCGCGCCGCCCGCGTGGCCGAACGCGCCGAAGTCGGTGCGCGTGCGGGGCGCGGTGGTGGAGAGCGCGCCGGCCTCCACGTGCTGCACGCCGGTCTCCACGCCGCCGCCCAGCGAGCGCAGCAGGCGCGACTCCGACAGCAGCCGCTCCGCGTCCACCCGCGCGACGCCGGTGCGGACGCGGGTGGTGTCGTCGTAGGGCAGGCCGAACGGCGGCGCGGGGTCGCTGAAGCGGACGCGCTGCGCCGAGCCGGACAGCGTCATCGCCAGAGACGTCCGCTCGCCCGCGCGCCGCCACGCCGCCGACGCCCGCCCGCGCCCCAGCTCCTCGCTCGCGTCCGGCGACGGGGTGTGGCCCAGCCCCGGCAGCCCGCGCTCCAGCGCGTCCCATCCCCCGCGCAGGCGCAGCTCGCCGCCCGCCAGGGGCGACGACAGCGCGCCGAACGCGCTCCACTCGCGCAGCCCCGCGTTCACGCGGCGGACGACGGTGGGGTCGTTCACGTCGCGCACGTAGTCGAACCCCCCGCCGATGCGGCGCAGGTGCGCGCCGGCGGACCACGCGCCGCGGCCCAGCGCCGCGCCCACCTCGCCGCGGCCGCTCCGCTCCCCCAGCGACCCCGCCGAGAGCTCCGCCGCCTGCCGCGCCCGCGCCGCGCGCGTCTCGATCAGCACCACGCCGGCCTGGGCGCGGGGACCGTAGCGCGCCGTGCGCGCGCCGGGGAGCACGGTCACGCGCTCCACGTCTCCCGCGGGGACGGCGCTCAGGTCGGCCGAGCCGGTGACGGGGTCGTTCAGCGGCGCGCCGTCCACCAGCACCAGCACCTCGTCCGCCGCGCTGCCGCGGATGCTGATGGTGCGCTCGCCGGTGGGCCCGGTGCCGCGCACCACCACGCCCCCCGCGCGCTCCACCACGTCGGCCGCGGTGCGCGCGCCGCTCGCCTCGATCTCCGCGCGCCCCATCGTCGTCCCCGCCGCCCGCGACGCATCCGCCGTGACCCGCAGCGCCTGCAGGGCCACGGGGACGGGGTGCAAGGCGACGTCCAGCCGCGCCGTCAGGCCGTTGCGGATGGTGGCGGCCGCCTCGCGCGTGGCGTAGCCGGCGCGGCGGACGGCGACGCGATAGTCCCCCGGCTCCAGCCCGCGCAGCCGGAACGCGCCGGACGCGTCCGTCCGCGCCACGGATCCCGATCCGCCGAGCTCCACCGTCGCCGCCTCCACCGGCGCGCCGGTCGCCGCGTCCGTCACCGTCCCCGCGAGCTCGCCGGGGAACTGCGCGAGCGCCCGCGTCGCCCCGAGCATCATCATCCCCACCAGCAGGAAGACGATGCGCAGCACACGGCCGCCCGTCGATCCACCGATGCCCTTGGGCACTGGGCCCTGGGCACTTGGCACTCCGAAGTCAGGCCGCATCCGCATCCTCCCGTATCGCCATCCCCGCGCACGCCTCGCCCGAGAGCGGCACCACCTGCGGCGCGCCCGCGTCCGGCCCTGGCCCGGGGTGCTGGTCGATCCGAACCGGCCAGCCGTAGACGCGCTCCACCGTCTCGCGGGTGAGCACCTGCGCCGGCGTGCCCTGCGCGGCGATGCGGCCGCGGTCCAGCAGCACCAGGCGGTCGGCGTAGCGCGCCGCCAGGTTCAGGCTGTGGGTGACGAGGAGCACCGTGGTTCCCGCGTGCCCCAGCTCGCGCAGCAGCTCGAAGATCGCCATCTCGTGGCTCACGTCGAGCGCGGCGGTGGGCTCGTCCAGCGCGAGCGCGGCGGGCTCCTGCGCCAGCGCGCGCGCCACCCGCGCCCGCTGCCGCTCGCCCCCCGAGAGCGTGGAGAGCGGCCGCGCGGCGAAGGCCAGCACGTCGCAGCGGCGCATCGCGCGCTCGACCGCCCGCCGGTCTGCCTCCCCTTCGCGGCGCCAGGTGCCCAGGTGCGGGTAGCGGCCCATGGCCACCAGCTCGCGAACGGCCATCGGGAACACCGCCTCCTCGCCCTGCGGCACCACGCCCACCTGCCGCGCGATCCGCTCGCGCGTCCATTCCGCCAGCGGGCGCCCGTCCAGCGCCACCTCTCCCGCCTCCGGCCGCAGGGTGCCGAGCAGGACGCGCAGCAGGGTGGACTTTCCCGATCCGTTGGGCCCCAGCACCGCCGTGCAGGCGCCGGCGGGCACTTCGAGCGAGACGCCGTCCAGCGCCGCCCGGTCCGCCTCGGGGTAGCGGAAGCGCACGCCGCGGCAGCTCCACCCGCTCACGCCGCCCTCCGCCGCAGCAGGTAGATGAAGAAGGGAACGCCCACGAACGCCGTCACCACCCCCACCGGCAGCTCCGTCGGCGCCACGGCCGTGCGCGCCAGCGTGTCCGCGAGCACCACGAACGCGGCGCCGGCCAGGACGGAGGCGGGGAGGAGGAAGCGGTGGTCCGCGCCCCACAGCATCCGCACCACGTGGGGGATGACCAGGCCCACGAAGCCGATCACCCCGCTCACCGCCACGGCGGACGCGGTGAGGAGCGACGCGGTGCCGTACGCCAGCAGCTTGGTCCGCTCCACCCGCGTCCCCAGGTACGCCGCGGTCTCTTCCCCGACGGAGAGGAGGTTGAGGGACCGCGCGAGCGCCATCAGCAGCGCGAGCGCCGGCACCATCGCCGCGGCCAGCAGCCCGATCGACCGCCAGGTGGCGCCCCCGAAGCTCCCCATCATCCAGAAGATGGCGGAGCGGAAGGCATCCGCGTCCGCGAAGGTGAGGGCCAGGAGGATGCAGGCGTTGAAGAAGGCGCCCACCACCACGCCGGCGAGCAGCAGGATGCGCGTGTCCAGCGCGCGCCCCGCCACCGCCGCGATGCGGAAGACCAGCACGATCGCCAGCACCGCCCCGGCCAGCGCGCACGCCGCCACGATCCCGCCGGATGCCGCGGCGCCCAGCAGCGCGATGGCGAACACCGCCCCCACCGCCGCGCCCCCGCTGATCCCCAGGATGTACGGCTCCGCCAGGGGATTGCGCAGCAGCGCCTGGAAGGTGGCGCCGCTGGCCGCCAGCGACCCGCCCACCATCGCCGCCAGCACCGCGCGCGGCAGCCGCAGCCGCTGCACGATCACCACGGTGGTGGCGTCCCCCGTGCCGCGCACGGCGTCGAGCACCTGGCGCAGCGACAGCGGCACGGCGCCCAGCCGCACCGCGGCCAGCAGCGCCAGCGCGAGGATCGACGCGAGGAGGAGGAGGCGGGCGGCGGGCCTCATCGGGGGCGCAGCTCGGGGTGGATGGCGTCGCGCATCGCCCGCGCGGCCTCGGCCAGGTGCGGGCCGGGCTGGTTGACCACCTGCGCCGGCACGCTCACCGCGCGCCCCTCGCGCAGCGCCCGCAGCTCGCGCCAGCCCACGGCCTTCTTCAGCGCCTCCAGCCGCACCGTCCCCTGCTCGCCGATGGGGACGACGACGAACTCCGGCTGGCGGCGGACGATCTCCTCCAGCGCCACGTTGGGCCACAGCGCGGCCTGGTCCGCGAAGACGTTGCGCCCGCCCGCCACCTCGATCACCCGCGACACGAACGTCTTCGGCCCCGCGGTCATCGGCGGATCGTTCCACACCATGAAGAAGACGGTGGGACGCGCCGCGCCGGCCACGGAGGCGCGCACCTCGTCCAGCCCCGCGCGGATCGCGGCGGCGGCGGAGTCGGCGGCGTGCTGGCGCGCCATCAGCACGCCCAGGTTGCGGATGGAGCGGAAGACGTCGGTGGTGTCTTCGGTCTTGATGGAGAAGACGGGGATGCCCAGCGCCGTGAGCCGGTCGCGCAGCTCGGTGCGGCCGCTGGTCTCCCAGCCCAGGACGAGATCGGGGCGGAGGGAGACGAGGGTCTCGATGCTGGGATCCAGACCGCCGCCCACCGAGGGGAGCCGCTCCACCGCCGCGCCGCGGTCGAAGTCGGTGCGCCCCACCAGCCGGTCGGCGCCGCCCAGCGCGATCACCGTCTCCGTCACGGCGGGGACGAGCGCGACGATGCGGCGCGCCGGCCCGCGCAGGGTCACGGTGCGCCCCGCGTCGTCCACCACCGAGACGGACGAATCCGCGGCGGACGCGGCCTTGCCGCGCGCGCCCGTGTCACCGCCCGTACCGCAGGCGGCGAGCAGCGCGGCGGCGAGCGCAGCCGTGATCGATTGGAGCCGTGTGGCCGCCAGACGCAAAGAACCCGTTCCTTCCCGGTGCCGGGGGAGAGAACGGGTGCGACGGCGGCGGTGCGCCCGCTGGGGGCGCGAGGGGGAGCCCTCGAAGGCCGGCGATCGAACCCGCTCCCCTCCCTCGAGGGGTGTTCGTGCGGGAGCGAAGGGGCCGGTCTCCTGGCTCGAGGCAGCTTGCGCTCCACCTTCCCAGGTTTGCACCCAGTGGCGGTGCGGGGGCTCGTTTCCCCCCGCGGAGCGGGCCGGACCGGCGGCGTTTCACGCTGCCGGGCCTCTTACAGTGGCGGGGCCGCGCCGGATTTTCACCGGCTTCCGAATGGCCTCTTCGCTTCGAACTTCAGTGGGGAAGCTATGCCGCGACCGCGTGGCTGACAACCCCGATGGACGCCGACGCGAAAAATCGCGGTTAAAACGTGCGTTTCGGATGATGGCGAAACTGCGTTCGGCGGATTTCGTCGCTGGGGACCGATGGAGCTCGGTCGCGTCCGAGGCGCGGGAGAAAACGCCTTACGCCACTATTCAGGCGGCTTCCGAGCGATCGATTCGAGATGACGCGGCCGGTCCGGAGGCGGCGCCGCGCTCGCGCCACGACACGGCCGTTTCACGCCGCGTCACGTCGATTTCGCGCTTTGTCACAAGTCGGTTGCTTCGCGCGTTTGCATCTTGCCCGTCACCCGGCGCGCGTCCGCGCGCCACTCCGCCTGGAAACCCGAGCCGTCCCGCCGCATGCTCGCATCTGCGTTTTCCATGCATCCCGCCCGTCTCGTCCCTTCGCGGCAGACCGCGGCCACCGCCCGAACCCTGCACCCCATGCCCTCCGCATCCGACCCCGGTCGCGCGTTCCGGCGCGCGGTGCCGCCCGTGGCGCCGTCGCTGCCCGCGTCGCTCCCGGCGGCCTTCCGCCGCGCGCCCAACCTGCCGCCGCGGCTGCGCGAGGCGCTGGCGCTGGCCTGCGACGACCGCCGCGCCATCCGCACGGTGGAGAAGCTCGCCGCCGCCGCGGGGTGCGACCGGCGGACGCTGTGGACGCACTGGAAGCAGTCGGTGGGGCGCCGCAGCACGCTGCGCCTGCAGGACTTCCTGCACTGGGTGCTGCTCCTGCGCGCCACGCACCGCAAGACCGCCAACCGCCCCTGGGCCGACGTGGCGGAAGAGATCGGCGTCCACCCCCACACGCTGGGGCGGCTGGCGCGGCAGCTCACCGGCAGCTCGCTGCGGGAGCTGTCCACGCACGGCCACGGCACGCTGGCCGAGGCGTTCGAGGCCAAGGTGCTGGCGCAGGTGCTGGAGCCCGCGGCCGGCGAGCGCGCGGCGGGCTGACGGATCCGGGCCCGCGCAGGGGTCGCAGAGGACTGCGCGCGTTTCCTCTGCGCCCTCTGCGTGAGCTCATCCGTTCGTGGGGGTCATCCTGGTTCACGCAGTCCGGAGGACGCAGAACGGCTCCGTCGCGGTCATCGCGGCGGAGCCGTTTGCGTGAGGGATTCGCGCCCGGAGGGCCGAGACGCCGGCGCGCCCGCGTCGACGTCTCGGGAAGGAGAAAGGCCATGGCGCGACGGCGGCTCGGCGCCGTTGGCAACGGCGGTATCGTTGCCTACGGCGCGCGAAGCCCGGCCCGGAGCGCAGCGGAGGGACACGCCCGCACCCGGCGGTTCCGTTCCAGTCCCCGGCGCCGACTTTTCGGATTCCGCATGATGGTCAGCGCGTGACGCGGGCGACGAAGCGCTCGTCGAAGCGCGCGCACTTCGCGTGGGCGTTGCACACCCACCGCACGCGCTCCGCCGGCACCCGCGCGAAGAGGGCGACCAGGCTCTGGCGGTTGAGACGCGTGTCGGCGCTGAAGAAGGGATCGGCGCCGCGAAAGCCCCGCAGCGGCTTGCGCGTCGCCGCGTCGCCCACGAACAGGACGCCGCGGAAGAGGTACGCCGCGCTCCCCGCCGTGTGCCCCGGCACCGTGTACGCGCGCACCGTGTCGCGGCCGATCACCCATGTCGTGTCGGCCGAGAAGGCGCGCACGTCCACCTCGCCCGGCCCGGGGCCGGCGTGGCCGAAGGTTGCGCGCGCGGTGCGCGAGGGGAGGTCCACGTGGCGGCTGGTGCCCTCGAACAGCGGCTGCTCGGGCGCCCACAGGTGGAAGCGCGCGCCGCGCACCGCCTTCCAGGCGCGCACATGGTCGCGGTGGCTGTGCGTGAGCAGCACGTCGGTCACGTCCGCCGGCGCCGCGCCCAGCTTGCGCAGCTGGCCGCGCAACGCCGCGGCCGAGCGGACGTAGCCCAGGTCCACCAGCACCACGCCGCTGTCGGTGCGCGCCGCGTACACCATGCTGCGCCACGGCCCGCCGGTGGGGAACGCCGCCGCGCGCCCCGGCTCGCGCACCTGCGCCAGGTGATGGGTGCACCCCGAGAGCGCCAGGGCGCACGCCGCGGCGGCCGCGAGTCGCTGGATACGCATCCGTCGTCGAGCGAGGGCGGGGATCGAGGTGGATGGCAGAGAGGACACGCCGACAGGATACCGCCGCCGCGACGTAAAACGAAGGCCCGCCGGGTGGCGGGCCTTCGTGTCGTCGTGCCGATCGGCCCGTTCCGCGTCCACCTTCCCCCCTGCGGACCGAGGCGGGCGCGGGACGAGGAGCTCATACCGGAGTCCACCGCATCATCCAGGATTGCGCCGCGGGCGGAGGGGGGCGGACGGTGGGCGGAAACGCCGTGGTTCGCGTGAGGGATTCGCGCCCGAAGGGCCGAGACACCGGCGCGCCCGCGCCGATCTTCCGGATTCGATGCGAGGACTGGCGCGCCGGGGGCTCGGCGCCGTTGGCAACGGTCGTTTCGTTGCCTACGGCGCGCGAAGCCCGGCCCGGAGCGCAG
>DASQLJ010000033.1:0-11977 GCA_035630095.1 Longimicrobium sp. | reverse complement strand
CGCGGGCTGGAGATCGGCTGCTTCGAGGGGCTGTCGGCGTGCTGGTTCCTCGACCACATCCTCACCGGCGAGGGCAGCCGCCTGACCTGCGTCGATCCGTTCGCGATCCCGATGGACAGCGTGGTGCTCCGTGGCTTCGAGCGCCACTTCGACCACAACATCGCCGCCGCCGGGGCCGCCGGGCGCGTGACGAAGCTGGTCGGCGGCTCGCAGGTGGTGCTGCGCGCGCTGCCGCCCGGGCAATTCGACTTCGTGTACGTGGACGGGTCGCACCGCGTGGGCGACGTGCTGCAGGACGCGGTGCTGGCGTGGACGCTGCTCGGCGCCGGCGGCGTCGTCATCTTCGACGACTACGGGCTCGTGGACGGCGAGGCCGCCGGCCTGTCCGCGCGCGCGCCCGGGCGGGCGCTCGACGCGTTCGTGGCGCTGCTCGGCGCGGAGGCGACGATCGTGCGCCGCGACTGGCAGCTCGTGCTGCGCAAGGCGTGAATGCACGGCGACCCGGGACTTCCGCGAGACACGCCGCAGGGGCCCCACCCGGGTGCGGTGATGCACGGGATGAAGCCGCTCTCGCTGCCGCG
Organism: Longimicrobium sp.; assembly: GCA_035630095.1. Lineage (GTDB taxonomy): Bacteria > Gemmatimonadota > Gemmatimonadetes > Longimicrobiales > Longimicrobiaceae > Longimicrobium. Next base: position 11,396 of record DASQLJ010000033.1, on the reverse strand, counting down.
GCTGGGGGAGATCCTGGCGATCGTGGCCGCCGGGGTGCGCCGCGAGCTCGGCCCGTGCCGGCTGGCGATCGGCGGCGGCAGCGCGCCGGCGCTGCTCGACCACCTGTACGCCGGAACGCCGCTGTGCATGCGCGACCTCGACCTGATCCTGGTCGCCGGCCGCCCGGTCGAGGCGGAGCTGGCGCGGCGGATCGGCGCGGCGCTGGACGGACCGGCGATGCGCTTCCTCCCGCAGTACGTGTATCCACGCCGCCGCGCGCGCGCTTCGGGCGACCCGTGGACGGCGGGATGGGGCGTCCTGTGGGACAGCCGCGGCGTGGAGGTCGACCTGTCGATGTTCCACGACGAGACGGCGCTCGCGCTGAACGGGCTTCTCGACGTCGACCGGATCCTGGTGCCGCTGCCGCCCGATCGCCCGTTCGAGGCGACCGTGGCCGCGATGCAGGCCGCGGGCTCGGCCGCGGCGGCGCGGAGCGGGATGCTGATCGACGATCCGTCCGGGGGCTACGCCGCGTGGTCGCGGCGGACGCCGGCGATCGCCGCGTGGCACGCGGTCGAGGCCTCGCCGGTCGAGTGCGCCATGCGGATCGTGCGCACCTGCGTGAACAAGCTCGGGCTGGTGAGATTGCCCGCGGCGCTGGCCGAACCGCTACGGGATGCGATCGCGCGCGGCCCCGAATGCGGCGACCGCTACGTGCGGGTTCGCACGCTGATCAAGCTCCTGCACGACGAACGGGCGGGGGTCGAGCTCGAGATGCTGCAGGAGCTCGGTGGGTTCGCGCGCTGGCTCCCCGAGATCGGCGCGGCCCTCGATCGCGCCGGGGGCGTGGGGGATCTAAAGGTGCTCCTGCGCGTGATGTCGCCGGCCCAGCGCGAGCGGGTGCTCGCGGAGTTCGCCGTCGCCGAGCCGGGGTTCGCGTCGCGGGTACGCACCCTGGCCGCCGGGTGACGTCATTCGGCGCGCACGGTGAACGCCCCTGTGGACTTGCCGACGTGGAACACTGCGCCCCGCATGCGCGACGCGATCGCGGCGAGGATCGCGTCGCGGCGCGCCGCGACGGCCGCGGCGCCGCCGCCGCCGAGGGACGCGATGTAGGCGAGGAGGAGCTCCGGGTCGCGGACCTCGAGGGCGTCGGCGTAGACGTCGCGCCGAACGGCGGGGAAAACGCGGCGGAGCTGCGCCTCGCCGTTCTCGAGGGTGAACGCGGCGGACACGTTCGGCGCGTCGATGGCGAGCTCTCGCAGGAGGTCCTTGATCTCGCCCAGGTGTCCGGCGCCATTGGTGGTCGCGAACAGCGCGCCGCCGCGGCGCAGGACCCGGCGGATCGCCAGCAGCCCGCGCTGCCGGTCCTCGACGTGGTAGAGCATGTGGTCGGCGACGACGAGATCGAAGGCGCCGTCGGAGAACGGGAGATCGGGGAGCGCGCAGGCGACGAAGCGTGCCGGGCGCTCGCCCACCGCCGCGCCTGCGGCCGCCAGCATCCCCGGCGCGCGGTCGGTCAGCACGAGCTCGACCCCCGCGGGCAGGCGGTCCAGGTTGTCGCGCCAGAGGCTGCCGGTGCCGCAGCCCACCTCGAGCACGCGGACGCCGGGTGCGAGCTCCAGGCAGTCGAACACCCAGCGCTGCAGGCCGTAGGGGTTGGTGCTGCAGCGCCGGTGCAGCTCGATGCGGGCCGCGAGGTTCGTGCTGCTCGCGTACTGGCGGTCGAGGGCCCTGGGGTCCATGCGGGCTCACGGCTCGATGTTCAGGGCGTGGTCGGACAGGCAGTTACGAAAAACACTGACAGGAACAGTAACAACAGTCACAACAACAGTCACGGCGCTGGTCGGCGCCCATCAGCCGAGGCGAGGCGGACGGGACGCGGGCCGTGTGGTTGGCTTTATCACCCTTATCCGACTATTTTAATGGATTCGCATTCCCCCACCCCGCCTTTCGGAGCATATCGATGTCGCTGAACCCCAACGCCCTCGTGGTCGAGTCGTTCGTCACCGCCGCCGCGCAGCCGTCGCTCGGAATTCCCACCGAGCCCGTGCCGACCACGATGCACACGCACGAGCGCGACTGCACGTACCCCGCCCTGTGCGGCGGCACGTACTGAGTGCATCGCGGAGCGGTTCATCATCCCGAACCGCGCCGCACCCCGGCACGACTCGAAGCCCCGTCGCAGCTCGCGGCGGGGCTTCGGCGTTCGGCTACGGCGGCCGAGACAAAAATCTTCCCTGGCAGCGCGCCCGGCGATTATCGTATCCTCCGACAACATCCCCCGTGCATGCCGTTCGCCGCGGTGATCATCCCATCCCTATCCCCACCCCGCCTGTCCGGAGGCGCAGAATGACCGAAGACCTGAGGATTCGCCTGGGAGGTTTGCTGTGCCTGGCGCTGGCACTGCCGGCTGGGTGGTACTTCATCATGCGGCCGGTACGGCTGGCGCAGGCGGGCGCGCCCGAGATCACGATGCACATCAACGCCGCGTACGTCCTCGTTCCGCTGATGCTGGTCTTCGGCCTCGCCTTCGTGGCGGGCGGCGAGAACGCGCGGTACCGCGACGTCACCCAGAATCCCCCCAAGCCGACGCTGCTGGGCTGGGTGCTGATGGGCCTGAGCCTGCTCGCCGCCGGCGCGTGCTTCTGGTGGGTGCAGGCGCAGTTCTCCGCCCTGGGATATCGCTGAGCGCGAGACGGCCGCATCCGCCAGCGCGAGCGGTCGCGAAGCCGACGCTCGATCGCACATCGACAAGAAGCCCCGGCGCTGCTCGGCGCCGGGGCTCGCTTCGTAACCGGAGATCTGCACGTCGTGACCGGCGCGAAAATGGGCGCCGCCGGCGGCTACAGCGCCGGGGGCAGCCGGCTCGACCTCGCCCGCGCCCCGGCCAGCGCCGGCGCCCACTCGGCGTCGGCGGCGCTGAAGAGCGCGATGAAGCGGCGGTACTCCGCGGCCGCCTCGGCCGGGCGGCCGAGGCGCTCCAGGGCTTCGCCGCGCGGCAGGTGGGCGGCGGTGGGAAAGAGCAGGCCGCGGCTGATGTCCTCGGTGAGGCTCCCGTACCAGCGCACCGCCTCGGCATCGCGGCCCACCCGCGCCAGGAGCTCGGCGCGCAGCCAGCGCTCGGCCACGGTGCTGTACGAATCATCCTTCATGAAGACCGCCGAGACCGGCTCCGGCCACCCCCGTTCCACCTCGCGCAGCGCCTCCGGGTACCGCCCCTCGGCCTGCAGCTGGCGCGCCCGGAGCTGGTGCCGCAGGACCTGGGCGCCGCGCGGACGCTGGCGCAGGGCACCTCGGCCACGCTCACGCCGGTGGTGCGCGACCGCATCGGCCGGCCGCAGGCGGGGGCGGCGGTCTCCTTCGCCAGCGCGAACCCCGCCGTCGCCTCGGTTGATGCGGGCACCGGCGCGGTCTCGGCCGTGGCGCCGGGGACCACCACCATCACCGGCACCAGCGGGTCGCTCACCGGCACGGTCTCGATCACGGTGCAGGCGCCGGTCGCCAGCCTCGAAGCCACGCCGAAGGTCATCAACCTGGTGGTGGGCGCCACGCACGCGATCACCGTCATCACCCGCGACGCCAACGGAAACCAGGTGTACCGCCCGGTTACCTACCAGTCGGCGGCGCCGGGCACGGCCACGGCGGGCGTCACGGGCGTGGTCACCGGCGTGGCGATCGGCACCACCACCGTCACCGTCACGTCCGAAGGGATCAGCGATGGGGTGACGGTGAACGTGGTGGGCCCGGGCCCGTCGGAGCTGCGGGGCGTGGTGGTGGGCGCCTACCACTCGTGCGGGCTGGCGCCGGGCGGCGCGGCGTACTGCTGGGGCCGCGGCGCGTCGGGGCAGCTCGGCAACGGCACCACGCACGACCGCGCCACGCCCTTCGCCGTGGCGGGCGGCCTCGCCTTCGCGTCGCTCGGCGCGGGCGGCAACCGCACCTGCGGGATCACCACGGGCGGCGCCGCGTACTGCTGGGGCAAGCACCCCACCACGCGCTTCGACTTCAACGAGACGCCGGTGAGCAGCGCCGTGCCGGCGGCGGTGCCGGGCGGGCACAGCTGGGCGCAGCTCGACGTGAGCCCGCTGCACGCCTGCGGCGTCACCACGGCGAACGTGGCCTACTGCTGGGGATTGAACGACCGGCACCAGCTCGGCATCCCCAACACCACGCAATTCAGCGCCACGCCGGTGGCCGTGTCGGGCGGCTTCACCTTCACCTCGGTGACGGTGGGCGACGAGCACAGCTGCGGCATCATGCCGGGCGGCGCGGCCCGCTGCTGGGGAGTCGGCGCGCTGGGCACGGTGCCCACGGCCGTGAACGGCACCCCGCAGGCGGTGGCGGGCGGGCTCACCTTCACCCGGCTTTCGGCCGGGCCCAGCCACGTGTGCGGCATCGCCACCGGCGGCGCCGCCTGGTGCTGGGGCGACGGCGACCAGGGCCAGCTCGGCGACAGCCTGCAGACGGATTCGTACGAGGCGCCGGTCGCCGTGAAGGGCGGGCTCTCGTTCGCGCTCCTCAGCTCGGCCAACTCGCTCACCTGCGGGGTCGCCACCGGCGGGGGATTCTACTGCTGGGGCGCCGGCGGGTACCGCTTCGGCACCGGCACGCGCGCCGGCGGGAGGGCCGTGCCCACCGCGATCGCGCAGGGGATGGCGTTCGCCTCGCTCGACGTGAACGGCGCGGCCCACGGCTGCGGCGCCCTGGCCGCCGGCGCCGCCTACTGCTGGGGCGAGAACGACTACGGCGCCGTGGGCGACGGCAGCACCCGCACCCTCCGCGGCGTGGTGGGCGTGGCCCAGTACGTCGTCGGTGGCGGCGGAGCGATCCGCGCGCGGCGGTAGACGGCACCGCCGGAGCTGGAAGGCCGCCAATGACATTCGAATCGTCGACGGATCTGTCGACTTCGAAGTCCTAACCTGATACCATTCTGCTGAATGATTGTGCATTCCCCACGGACAATTTGACTCACACGGAGCAACGGAGGAAACGGAGAACTGCTTGTCTTTCCTCCGTTTCCTCCGTTTCCTCCGTTTCCTCCGTTGCTCCGTGTGCCATCCTTCCGTAGCGGCCCTGCCGAATGCACAGTTGATCGAGCAATCTGGTATGAGTCCTGAGCCTGAGCTGCACGGAGGATAAGCTCCGACTCCTCAGGACCTGGGACTCAGGACTACTTGCCTGGATGCAACCATTACCGAGGAAAAACGTGCGGCGGTGCTGGGCAACCGGACCCGCGCGACACGGTTCCACATCGCGCGCGATGATTGACGCACCGTGCCGGGAGCAGCATGTTGGCGCGGTTCGCGGCAGGCCGGTCGCGGTGCGCTTCGGAGACGAGGGCACGCCCGCCACGCGGTGCCTGGCCACGAGATCCGATTCCGCGGATGCCGGCGCGGATGATGCGCCGAGACCACCTTCACGCTCACCTCGCTGTCCATGGCGCTCACGGAAGAATCCATCCGCCAGATCCTCCATGGGTATTCCGTCCTTGCCGAGCGCATGCAGGAGCGCCTGGTGACGGTGACGGATCGGGGCGAAGCCCAGCGCCTCATCGCGGAGCTGGAGGCGGAGCAGTGGGCGGGTTCGCCGCTGGCCGCGGACGCGCAGCGCCTGCTCCACCTGTTCACGAGGGTGAGCATGGACGCCATGCTCGCGAACGCGAGGATGCCCAAACCGCCTCCGATGACCGTGATGGGCAAGCCCGTCCCGCTCGACGGCGTGGTTCCCGGGACGGACGAGGAGCGCGCGCTGATGCGGGCGAAGCCGTTGCGCCAGGAGATCGCCCGCGGCCTGATGGCGCTCGAGCGGGTGTACGTGGACGTCGAGCTGCGGCTCGCGCCGCCCCCGCCGCCGGTGGATGCCGGAGATCCCGCCAGCATCCGGCCGGAAGACCCCGAGGCGCGCGCGTGGCTGCGGAGCAACCCCGGTGACGCGCCCCTGGCGGCGAACGCGTTCGACGCCGAAACCGCGCTCGCCTTCGTCGAATCGCTGTACGCGGCCGGGGCCCGGCGGGTGGTGATCGCGTCCGAGAACATCCTCGACGAGGACCCGCCCTACTGCGACGCGATCCGCGTGCAACTGCCCGGCGACCCGGCCGCGCGCGCCGCCGTGCTCGCGCTCACCAACGCCGAGGCCGAGGGCGAGGGATTCGACCCCGAGGAAGACACCGGCCAAGACGCCGTCTTCCTCTGGTGGGATTGACCGGTCTCGCACCGACTCAGGCACCTGGCGCAAACGAGAGCCGCTCCTCCGCAGATCGGAGAGGCGGCTCTCGGCGTTCGTCGCCCGCCGTCGATCGGAGACGAGCACGCGGGGGAACCAGGCCCGCCGGTACATTCCTGTTCCTCCCGCGGGCTTACCTTTGGAAGAGGGCCGACATGGCTACCGCCGCGTCGCTCCCGCCACCTTTTTATCTTGCATTCTATAAAATGCAATATTAAGTTAGTGCAATGGTAAACTCTCTCCACACACGCATCGCTCGGCGGATCAAGGCGCTCCGCGAAGGCCGCGGCTTCAGCCAGCAGGAGCTCGCGGCCGAGCTGGGTTTCAACGATCGCCAGACGCTTGCCGCGATCGAAGCGGGCGACCGGCGGGTCTCCCCCGCCGAGTTGGCGCGCGCCGCCGAGTTGATGGGCGTGGACGTCGAGCACTTCACCGACGCATTCAGGCTCGCGGGCGAGGGCGAGTTCTCGTTTCGCGCCCGCGACGTGGAGCCGGCGGTGCTCGACGACTTCGCCGAGAAGGCGGGGCGCTGGATCGCGACGTACCGCGAGCTGGGCGCGCAGAGCGGCGTCCAGCCGTCGCGCCTGGGCCACAAGCTGGAGCTGACGCGCACCTCGTCGTTCGAAGACGCGCAGTCGTGCGCGGAGGAGATCCGGCAGCGCTGGCGGCTGGGCGACGTTCCCGCGGCCGCGCTGGAGGAAGCGATCCAGCGAGAGCTGCAGGCGCTGGTGCTGTACGTGGACGCGCCCGTGGGCGTCTCCGGCGCGGCCTCGCAGCTTCCCGGTCTGAACACGATCCTCGTCAACCGCCACGAGCCCCAGGGACGGCGCTCGTACGATCTCGGCCATGAGCTCTTTCACGTGCTCACGTGGGACGCCATGCCGCCCCCACGCGTGGAGTGGGAGGTGAAGCCCACCAAGGGCAACCGCGTGGAGATGCTGGCCGAGAACTTCGCGGCCGCGCTGCTGATGCCCGCCGCCACCCTCCAGGAGCGCTGGCGCGCGCGCGGCGAGGGCGACGTGCGCGAGTGGCTGAAGACCACCGCTCGGGCGCTCCGGGTGAGCGTCCTCGCGCTGCAGTGGCGGATGCACAACCTGGGATACCTCTCCAAAGCGGACGTGGCCGGCCTCGCCACCGACCGCGCCGCTGCACCGTCCGAGCCTGCCGGCGCCGCGCCCGTTCCTCCGCTGTTCAGCGCGGAGTTCGTCTCGCGCGTGCACGCGGCCGTGGAGGCCGGGCGGCTCTCGCTGCGGCGTGCGGCTCGTCTGCTGGACATGGATCCGGACGAGTTTTCGGACCTCTGCGCGGCCTACGGCCTCGCGCTCTCTTACGACGCGTGAGAGCGCGAGATGCCCGCAGCCGGCAGCCAGACACTTCTGGTGGATACGAACGTGATCATCGAGGCGGTGCGCACCGGCTGCTGGCCCGCGCTCACCAGCCATCTGCGCGTGGAGACGGTGGATACCTGCCGCGACGAGGCCCGCGCGGGGAACCCCGCGCGTCCCGGGTACGTCCACGTGACGGCGGAGCACCTGGCGCGCCTGCACCGCGTGCACCCGGTCACCGCCGTGGAGCGCGCCTCGCTGGTGCTGGCCTACGATGGTGCGGACGGGATGGATGACGGCGAGCGCGACCTGTTCGCCCATGCACACGCGCGGGACGACGACACTTGGGTGCTCTGCTCGCCCGACAAGGCATCCGTCCGCGCGGCGGTCACGCTGGGCTGGGGCGACCGGCTTCGCTCGCTCGGCAGCCTGGCGGCACTCGCGGGCTCGCGTCCCAGGATCCCGCTGAAGCCGCACTTCGAGGAAGCCTGGCTGGTGACGTGGCGAACCCACTTCCGCCTGGCGTGACGAGCACCGCGTCCAAGGACGATAGAAAAGAGCCGCCTTCCCATTCGCGGGAGGCGGCTCTCTTCGTTGATCCGCGGTGCAGCGCTACGGCCTGACGCCCGGCAGCAGCTCGAACGCGGCGAGGGCGAGCACCAGCACCACGTAGGTGCCCCACGCGCCGTGGTCGTCACGGTCGGGGGCGGGACGGAAGAGCTGGTAGACGGCGCCGGCCATCAGCAGCAGCAGGATGTCGTTGCGCGTGAGCGCGAACGCCAGCACGATCGCCGCGAGCGCGCCGATGCGCTGGCGGCGGCTGAGCGAGCGGAAGGCGCGGCCCCCGTCCAGCTGCCACACCGGGAGGAGGTTGAACAGGTTCAGCCATCCCCCGAAGCGCGCGATCGCCCCCCACACCGGCACGCCGGTGGCCAGGAACACCCCGTACGCCGCGGCCGCCGCCGCGAACCCCCACACCGGCCCCGCCAGCCCGATCCGCGCGTCCACCCGCTCGTTGGGCGGCGACTGCTTGAGGCGGATCAGCGCGCCGATCCCGGGGATGAACACCGGCGCGCCCGCGCTCATCCCGAAGAAGCGCAGCGCCGACACGTGCCCCATCTCGTGCACGTAGATCGAGATCAGCACCCCCGCGCCCAGCTTCCAGCCGTAGAGCGCCCACATCCACGCCATGTAGGGGCCCATCGAGGCCAGCGTCGACAGCTTGGTCAGCCCGAAGAGCAGGAGCTTCCCCTTCGCCAGCAGGAAGAAGACGATCGTCTTGGCCTTGAACAGGAACGCCGCGGCCACGCCGATGATCCCCGTGGCCTTCGCGACGCCGCCGCGCTCGCGCTGCGCGGGGCGGACGGAGGCGAGCGCGCCCAGCGCCGCGATGCGCTCGCTGATGGCCGCGCGCTGGCCCGCCTCCGGCGGCAGCAGCGCCATCGCGCCCTGCCACAGCTCGAACGCGCGCGGCCGGTCGCCCGCGGCGGTGGCCGCCTCGGCCTCGGCGGCCAGGCGCCGCAGCTCGTCGGCGTGCAGCAGGCGGCTGCAGCCGGGGCAGCTCAGCAGCCCGGCCGCGACGTCGGCGCCGCACCCGCCGCACGCGTGGTGCGCGGCGGGTGCCAGGACCAGGTCAACCAAGCGCGGGGGCGCCGAACGGCGGCGCCGGCTGGGGGCGATTCACGTAGTAGGGGCCGGTGATGGTCCGCTCCGTGCGCTTCGTCTGCTTCCACGCCTGCCACAGCCCGATCCCCACGATCAGCACCGTGATCGGCGACTCGGTGAGCATCAGGAACGGCAACGGGATCGAGGTGACGAACGCGGCCACGTACTGCACCACAACCGGCAGGTCGGTGGGGTCGGGCGGCTGCCGCATCGCGGTCACCAGGAGCGGGACGAACGAGGTGACGATGGAGAGGTAGGTCAGCCCCACCGCCAGCGACTGGTAGCCCCAGCCGCCCCGCTCGCGCGAGCCCACGTGCACCGCGCGACCCACCATGAAGCCCACCAGGATCGCCAGCAGCGCGAAGTTGGTGTCGGTGGCCGCCAGCACCGCCCAGTAGACCACCGAGCCCGCCAGCGCCATCCCCGCGCCGAACAGCGTCGCCCGCGCGGCGCGCGCCAGCGGCCCCTCGTCCACCCGCCCGCCGCCCTCCATGCGGATGCGGCAGCCGGTGCAGATCACCTCGCCGTCGGCCATGTGGTAGACGCTCTGGATCGGCGTGGCGCAGGTGGCGCAGGCCTTCGCCCCGGCCACGGACTGCGCGGTGGGCTCGGCGGTGTCGAACTGGAGCGTGCCGGCGGACGTGGGCGTCGCTGCGTCCATGGAAACCCTTTGGCGTGCTGGAGATGAAGGGACGACGAGGGATACGGGCGTGGGGAAGATGGAATTTAGCGCCGCGCCATTTGTTCATGCAACGACGGGCCTCCGAACCCGCGCCGTATCCACATCGGCCGAAGCACCCGCGGGCCCGGCGACGCGCCGGGCCCGCGGGACATCCCCTCGCGTCCGCCGCTCAGCGCGCGGCCAGCCGGCACGGCTCCGCGGGAACCAGGTCGAGCGTCGACCCCGGCGCGCCCAGCGCCGGCATGATCCGCCAGTTCCACCCCGCGGCGCTCCCGGGGATGAACGACGGCGCGGCGTAGGCGCGCGTGCGGCCCACCGCGCGCGCCGTGAGCGCCTGCCCCGGCGCGGGAACGCGGATGCACGCGCCCTGCTGGCCCAGGAGGGTTGCGACGCGGACGCCGTCCACCCGCACCACCAGGGCGTCGGGCGTACGGTTGTCGATCCACAGCGTGCGCTGCGCGGAGGGTGCGAGCTCGCTGGACACGGTGGCGCAGGCCGCGAAGGCGAGCGGAAGGAAGATGGATCGCATGACGGCGACTCCGGCGAACGGCGTGAGCCGACGCGGCGCCGCCCCTGCGGCCCCGCACCAGATACGACGCGGCGACGCCCTCGAAGGTTGTACCCGCGCGGTCCGTCCGCCGCCGGCACCTCCCCTCGGCGGACGACGGGTCGCCGAATGGTGCGCGGGATACGGGAAGCCGTGCGAACGCTAACGGACGTCGTGCATTCCACGTGGGCCGGTCTCCCCCGGGCGCCGGTTCCGCGGCGATCATTCGACCGATATTCGACGGAACGAAAACTGGTGCAAACTTTTTAGCGGGTCTGCTGTATATGGGTAGTTGCGGCGCGCCCGGAAGCCATGGGCTCCCATTTAAATCCATTCGTTTCCCCGTCGGCGTACGATCGATTGGGACGGGCGGGCGCAACGGTGGGATGGGCGGTGCGGCGCGAGGCCCGCTCCGCGTGTATCTTTCCTGGTTCACCCGGTGCCGGCGGCGCGCATTGCGCCAGGCATCCACAGATTGTGGTTTCTAGATGATCCGACGTACCTCCGGCGTGCTCGCCGCGCTCTATGCGGCGGCCACGCTCTGCACCGCCACCGCCGGCGCGCAGCAGCCGGCGCCCGCGCGCGGCGACACCCTGAGCATCAGCCTGGAAGACGCGCTCGGCCGCGCCCTGGCCGGCGGCGACGAGGTGCGGCTGGCCGAGAGCCGGCGCAACGCCGCCAGCGCGCAGATCGGCCAGGCCCGCGCCGGCGGCCTCCCGCAGCTGCGGATGAGCTCCGCCTTCACGCACGTCTACGAGAACGCGCGCGCGCAGGCGGTGGGGCAGATCTTCAACCAGCCCAACACCTACAACGTCAACTTCAACCTCAACGTCCCCCTGTTCCAGGGCGGCCGGGTGGGTGCCGGCCTGCGCGCCGCCTCGCGCGTGCGCGGCGCCGCGACCGCCGACGTGGAGCAGGCGCGCGCCGACGTGACGGTGGACGTGCTGACCGCCTACCTCGACGCCCTCTTCG
>DASQLJ010000032.1:0-2842 GCA_035630095.1 Longimicrobium sp. | reverse complement strand
GAGGAGACGCCCGACGCGATCGCCGTGGTCTTCGAGGGCGGGGAGCTCACGTACGCGCAGCTGAACGCCCGCGCCAACCGGCTGGCGCACCGGCTCCGCGCCCTGGACGTGGGCCCGGGCGCGCGCGTGGCGATCTGCGCCGAGCGCACCCCGGAGATGGTGGCGGCACTCCTGGCCGTGCTCAAGGCGGGCGGGGCGTACGTCCCGCTCGACCCGGCGTACCCGGAGGAGCGGCTGCGCTGGCTGCTCGCGGACAGCGCGCCCGCGGCGGTGCTGGCGCACGGCTCGCTCGCCGCGCGCTTCGCGGGCGCGGGCGTGCCGCGGATCGAGCTGGACGCCGGCTCGCCCGCCTGGGCGGCCGGGCCGGAGACGAACCCCGGGCGCGGAGCCCTCCCGCCGGAGCACCTGGCGTACGTGATCTACACCTCGGGCTCCACCGGGCGGCCGAAGGGGGTGATGGTCACCCACCGCGCCGTCCAGCGGCAGGCCGCCGCGGTCCGGGCGGGCTTCGGCCTCCGGCGGGATGACCGCTCGCTGCAGTTCGCCTCCATCGCCTTCGACGCCTCGGTGGAGGAGATCTTCGGCGCGCTCCTCACGGGGGCGGCGCTGGTGCTGCGCACCCAGGCGTGGCTGGAGGGCGCGCACGCCTTCTGGGGCCGGTGCGGAGAGAACCGGGTGACGGTGGTCGACCTCCCGACCCGCTTCTGGCAGCTCCTGCTCGACGAGCCCTCGGCCGCGGTCCCGGAGTGCGTGCGCCTGCTGGCCATCGGCGGCGAGGCGGTGGAGCCGGCGGCGCTCGAGGCCTGGTTCCTCCGCGGCGGGCACCGGCCCCGGCTGCTGAACACCTACGGCCCCACCGAGACCACGGTCAACGCCGCGCTCGGCGAGGTCGTCGACGATCCCGCCACCTGGCGCTCCATCGGCCGGCCGGTGGCGAACACGCGCGTCTACCTCCTGGACGCGCGGGGCGAGCCGGTGCCGGTGGGGGTGGCGGGAGAGCTGTACATCGGCGGCGGGCAGGTGGCGCGCGGCTACCTCGACCGTCCGGGGCTGACCGCCGGGCGGTTCGTGCCGGACCCGTTCGCCCGTGAGCCCGGGGCACGCCTGTACCGGACGGGCGACCTGGGGCGGTGGCTCCAGGAAGGGTCGATCGAGTTCCTGGGCCGCACCGACTTCCAGGTGAAGATCCGCGGCTTTCGCATCGAGCTGGGCGAGATCGAGGCGCGGCTCGCCGAGCACGCGGCCGTGCGCGACGCGGTGGTGCTGGCGCGCGAGGACGCGCCCGGCGACCGGCGGCTGGTGGCGTACTGCGTGGCCGACGAGGGACTGGACGTGGAATCGCTGCGGGCGCACCTGGCCGGGCGGCTGCCGTCGTACATGGTGCCGGCGGCCTTCGTGCGGCTGGATGCGTTCCCGGCCACCGCCGGCGGGAAGGTGGACCGCAGGGCGCTCCCGGCGCCGGAGGGTGACGCGCTCGGCATGCGCGGCTACGAGGCGCCGGCGGGCGAGACCGAACAGGCGCTGGCCGACATCTGGGCCGAGGTGCTGCGCGCGCAGCGGGTGGGCCGCCAGGACAACTTCTTCGAGGTGGGCGGGCACTCGCTGCTGGCGGTGCAGGTGATCTCGCGGGTGCGGCAGCGGATGGCGGTGGAGGTCGCGCTGCGCGACCTGTTCACCCGGCCCGTGCTGGCCGACTTCGCGCGGGGGCTGGAGACCGCGTCTCGCGCCGAGCTGCCGGCGATCGAGCCGGTGGAGCGGGGGGCGGATCTCCCGCTCTCGTTCGCGCAGCAGCGGCTCTGGTTCATCGAACGGCTGGAGGGCGCGGGCGCGGCGTACCACATCCCCGTGCGCCAGCGGCTGCGCGGCGAGCTGGACCGGGCCGCGCTGCGGCGGGCGCTGGACCGGATCGTGGCGCGGCACGAGGCGCTGCGCACCACCTTCGCCGAGGTGGACGGCGCACCGGTGCAGCGGATCGCGCCGGCGCAGGAGAGCCCGTTCCATCTCACGGAGCACGACCTCCGCGGCGCCGCCGAAGCGGCGGCGGAGCTTCGCCTGCTGATGGCGGACGAAGCGCGCGCGCCGTTCGACCTGGCGCGCGGGCCGCTGATCCGCGGCCGGCTGGTGCAGGTCGGCGACGACGACCACGTGCTGCTCATCACCATGCACCACATCGTCTCCGACGGGTGGAGCATGGGCGTGTTCACCCGCGAGCTGGGCGCCCTCTACGGCGCCTTCCGCGAGGGCCGGCCCGATCCGCTCCCGCCGCTCGCGGTGCAGTACGCCGACTACGGCGCGTGGCAGCGGCGCTGGGTCGAGGGCGAGCTCCTCCGGGAGCAGGCGGAGTACTGGACGCGGACGCTCGCCGGCGCACCGGAGCTGCTGGAGCTCCCCGCCGACCGCCCCCGCCCGGCGCGGCAGGACTTCACCGGCGCCACCGTGGCCCTGGTCCTGGGCGAAGAGCTGACGGCGAGGCTCAAGGCGCTCGGCGCGCGCCACGGGACCACGCTGTACATGACGCTCCTGGCCGGGTGGGCGGCGGTGCTCTCCCGCCTGTCGGGGCAGGACGAGGTGGTGGTCGGCACGCCGACGGCGAACCGCGGGCGGGAGGAGATCGAGGGGCTGATCGGCTTCTTCGTCAACATGCTCCCCGTGCGCGTGGAGCTGTCCGACGCGCCGACGGTGGCGGCGCTGCTGGCGCGGGTGCGGGAGCGCGCGCTCGGCGCCCAGCATCACCAGGACATTCCCTTCGAGCAGGTGGTGGAGCTCGTCCAGCCGGCGCGCAGCATGGCGCACGCGCCGCTCTTCCAGGCGATGTTCACCTGGCAGAACGCCCCCGGCGGCG
>DASQLJ010000031.1:0-13198 GCA_035630095.1 Longimicrobium sp. | reverse complement strand
CGGAACTCCCGCTCCACCGATCGAGGGATCGCCCGCATGGGACCTCCGCGCTCGTTCAGTTCTGGTGTGGGGGTGCCGTTACTTTATGTTCACTTTTTCGCCTCGTCCAGATGTGGGTAATGCGTAGGCGGCGAAGCGGGGAGGGTGCGGTCCGCCTCGCCATGCCGCGATCAGTTGCTCGCGGTGAAGGTGAAGTCGATGTCACCGCTGAAGGTGCCCACGCCCGCCGCCGCGTTGCCGGTGACGGTGCCGCCCACCAGCACGTACGTGTTCTGCACGGTGCCCGGCGTGGCCGCGGCGAACGAGAACGACGCACAGCTCCCCGTCACCGCGGTGCCGGTGCCGCCGCTGGTGGCGGCGGTGGCGCAGCTCGCCGAGAAGTTCAGGGAGTTGCCGCTGCTGGTGTTGGTCAGCGTGGTCGGGACCACGGCGGTCACGGTCACGTTGGAGTTGTGCCCCACCTGGACCTGGCCCAGGCCGGCGGTGGTCAGCCCCGAGAGCGCGGCCTGGCTGCCGCCGCTGGAGGCCAGGGTGCTGTTGCTCCCCATGGCCAGCGTGCCGAACTTGAGCTGGTGGGTGGTGGAGGCGGTCAGGCTGGCCTGCACGGTGGCGCTGGCGGTCACGGTGGCGCTGGCGGTCTGCGCGCTGGCCACGGCGGGCACGGCGGCGAACGCAAGCGCGGCGAGGCTCACGGCGAGCTTCTTCATTGGTCGGGCTCCTGGGGACGGTCGAGTTTGGGAGGAGGAACGCTGCGTGAGTGCAGGGTGTGGTTGCACGGGCAGTTGACGGCGTTGAGGGGCAACGCACGTGCCCTCCGACCCATGTATGGAAGTTGAACGGTGGCAATAATTTAAACATCCCCGGAAAGGCTGTCCACCGGGTCGGAGTTCCCATTCGGGAACGATCGTTGTTCCGATTTGGGAACAAAGATCGTCTTCCCGCACCGTTTGGCGGCTCGCGTATGCCGCAGCCGGGGCGGGCGCCTCACGAAATGCAAGACATCGCCGCACTCTGCAACACCGTCGCGCCCTGCATCGGGTTTGTCGGAAGTGAGCGTGTGGCAACGATCTGCGTGACTTCCGGACGTCCCGGCGGGGTGAGGCGGAGTGCCCGGGCGGCGGGTGAGGAAGATTGGCGCGTGGGCGCCGGACGGGGGAGGAAAGGTGAGGGGGTGCCCTCCACGTCCCCCGCGAGAGCCGTCTTGGACGGCGCTCGCGGAGGGTCGCGGCGGGCGGGCGGGATCAGACCTCGCGCAGCGCGGCGACGAAGGCCTCGTTCTCGGCGACGGTGTTGTAGAAGTGGGGGGAGACGCGCACGTAGCCGGCGCGGTGGTCCACCACGATCCCGCGCAGCGCCAGCCGCTGCACCGCGCCCGGCGCGTCGTCGTGGCGGACCAGGATGATGCCGGAGCGGCGCGCGGCCTCGCGGGCGGCTTTCAGCTCGAACCCCTCGTCGTTCAGCCGGCCGACCAGGTCCTCGGTCAGCGCCTTGATCCGCTCGTAGACCTTCGGCGGCCCGGCCTGCGCGAAGATCTCCAGCCCGCCGAGCGCGGTGTAGACGGTCGGGATCGCGGGGGTGCCCAGGGAGAAGCGGCCGGCGTCGTCGCGGTACTCGAGCTCGTCGGCGCGGAAGGCGAACTGGTTCGCGGCGCCGAACCACGAGGTCACCGTGGGCCGCAGCGTGCCGATCGCCTCCTCGCGCACCCAGAGGTAGGCGAGCCCGGGCCCGCCCAGCAGCCACTTGAGCGGGCCGGCCACGTAGACGTCGGCGCCGATCTCGCGCGGGTTGACGTCGATCTGGCCGGCGGCCTGGTAGCCGTCCACCAGGAAGAGCGCCCCGGCCTTGCGGGCCGCGTCGCGGACGGGGGCCAGGTCCTGCACGTAGCCGGTGCCGTAGAACACGTGGCTGGTGGCGACCACGGCGGTGCGCTCGTCCACGTACTCGGCCCAGCGCGCGGGGTCCACGCCCACGCCGTCGTCGCTGGGCACGCGCACCACCTCCACGTCGTTCCGGGCGAGCCACTGGTAGACGAGGGTGGGGAAGTCGAGGTCGGCGACCACCACCCTGTTGCGCTTCGAGTAGTCCACCGCCGAGGCGACGGCGGCCACGGCGGCGGAGACGCTGGGCGAGATCGCCACCTCGTTCCGGCGCGCGTGCCAGAGCCAGGCGACCTGGTCGAGCAGCCCGCCGATGCGGCCCATCCACAGCTCGTACCAGGCGCTGGCGCCCATGGTGTTCCAGAGCGCCTGGTACTCGCCCAGGTACCCCATCGAGCGGTTGGACAGGGCGCCCAGCGAGCACGAGTTGAGGTAGGTGCGCGTCTGCAGGATGGGGAACTCGCGGCGGAACGCCTCGAGCTCGGCGTGGGGGATGCTCATGCCTCCACCTCGGCGGCGGCCTGGTCGGCGGCGGCGTGGGTGTTGATCTCGTCGAGGGTGTCCACGGCGCGGCGCAGGTGGGGGATCACGATGGAGCCGCCGACCACCAGCCCCACGTTGAACGCCTCGAAGAACTCGGCGTCGTTCACGCCTTCTTCCTTGCAGCGCACGAGGTGGTAGGTCACGCAGTCGTCGCAGCGCAGGACCATCGAGGCCACCAGCCCCAGCAGCTCCTTCGTCTTCGCGTCGAGCGCGCCGGGCTCGTAGCTGCGTCCGTCCAGCGCGAAGAAGCGCTTGATCTCCAGGTTGCCGGCTTCCAGGATGCGCTCGTTCATGCGCTCGCGGAACCGGCGGAACTCTTCCAGGCGATTGGCCATCGCTCGCGTGCTCCAGGTGTTGAGGGAGCCGGCAAGCTGCGGGCGCGGGTGTGACGAGTCAAGCGCGTCCTCAACATTCAAAACGACAGGTGTCACGCAGAGTCAGCAGAGTTAGCAGAAACAACCGCAGTTACTCTGCTGACTCTGCTGACTCTGCGTGAACCATGCTGAGTCTGCGAAGAGCGGACGCTGGATTCAGGGCTGAGATGGTTGATGGTCGAGAATGGCGCGCGCCGCCGGAGCGCGCGTGTTCACGATGCGCCGAATACTGCCCTTGAGGCTTTCGCCATTGAAGTTTATCAAGAGCCCGATCGGTAGGCCCATGAGTCTGAGATATGTAAGTAGTTGTTTGGCGTGAACCGGTGCCAGCTTCTCGACGGACTTCAGTTCCACGATCACCTGGTTGTCCACCAGAAGATCTACCTTGAGCCCTTCCTCGAAGTAGATACCCTCGAAGACGAAGTCGACACCCTTCTGCCGCTCGACGGGCAATCCCCTCTCGGCCAGGCGCCGCGCCATCACCGTTTCGTAGACAGACTCCAGCAGTCCTGGGCCTAACGCCGAATGTATGCGATACGCTGCGTCGACAATCTCGCCCGTGATCTCGTTGATGTCGCGCATCGGCTGCTTACGGCAGAGGTGGACGGGTTGAACACGATTAAGGAGCCCTAACGTACATTCCGCATTCGATAGGAGGAAGGGATTTGACGTGACAGGGCCAGGGGGCTGGCGCTTTGCGTACGCCGCGCAAGATTGCAGGCGTTCCGACCTCGCCCGCCGCTCCCGCTCCCCGCTTCGGCTCTCCGTTGATCCCACCGACCATTCCCGATGCCCTCGAAGGCACGCAGGTGCTCTCGGAGCGCGAGCTGCGCTTCGAGCGGGCGCGGCGGCGCGTGGGCGCCGTGCTGGCGCCGCTCGCGTTCGCCGCCATCCTCGCCGCGCCGCTCGGCGGGCTGAGGCCCGAGGCGCACCGCCTGGCCGCGGTGATGGCCGCGGTGATCGTGCTGTGGATCACCGAGGCGCTGCCGATGCCCGCCACGGCGCTGCTGGGCTCCGCGGCGTGCGTCGTCCTGCGCGTGGCGCCGGCGAAGGAGGTGTTCGCGCCGTACGCGGACCCGCTGATCTTCCTGTTCATCGGCTCGTTCATCATCGCCCGCGCCATCTTCCTGCACGGCCTCGACCGGCGGGTGGCGTTCACCGTGCTCACGCTCCCGGGGATCGACGGGCGCCCGTCGCGGGTGCTCCTGGCGTTCGGCGCCGTCACCGCGCTCCTCTCCGCCTGGATGTCGAACACGGCCACCACGGCCATGATGTTCGGGATCGGCCTCTCGATCCTCTCCGCGATGAAGGGGACGGGCGGCGACGGGCGCCCCGCCATCGACCCGCGCTACGCGACGGGGCTGATGCTGATGACGTCGTTCTCGGCGTCGATCGGCGGCCTGGCGACGCCGGTGGGGACGCCGCCGAACGTGATCGGCATCGGCTTCATCCGGCAGCTCGTGCGCGAGGAGATCACCTTCTTCGAGTGGATGACGATCGGCGTGCCGGTGGTGGTGGTGCTCTTCGCCGCGCTCTACCTGTACCTGAACGCCCTCTCGCCCGCGGGGGTGAAGACGCTCGGCGCCGGCGCGGACCTGATCCGCCGCGAGCGCGCCGGGCTGGGGGCGTGGACGCCGGGGCAGCGGTCGGTGGCGCTCGCCTTCGGCGTGACGGCGCTGCTGTGGATCACGCCGGGGCTGGTGGCGCTGTTCGGCGGCGAGACGCTCCCGCTCTACCGCGAGATGAGCGCGCGCGTCCCCGAGGCGGCCGCCGCGCTGCTCGGCGCGCTGCTGCTCTTCGTGCTCCCCGGCCGCGCCGGCGAGCGCGCGATCTCCTGGGACGAGGCGGCGCGCATCGACTGGGGGGTGATCCTCCTCTACGGCGGCGGTTTCGCCCTGGGCGTGCTCTCGTTTCAGACCGGGCTGGCGGAGGCGGTGGGGCGGGGGCTCACCGCGCTTCTTCCGCTGCACGGGGAGTTCGGGCTGCTGGTGGCGTCGGTAATCGTGGCCGTCCTCCTCTCGGAGACGACCTCGAACACCGCGTCGGCGAACATGGTGGTCCCCGTGGTGATCTCCATCGCCACCGCGTCGGGGGTCGATCCGTTCGCGCCGGCGCTGGGCGCCACGATGGCGGCGAGCCTGGGCTTCATGCTCCCCGTTTCCACCCCCTGCAACGCCATCGTCTACGGCTCGGGCTACATCCCCCTGATGCGCATGGTGCGCTACGGCCTGATCCTGGACCTGATCGGCATCGTCGTGATCGTCGCCGCCGTGTCGCTGCTCGCGCCGTTCGTGCGGTGAGGGTGGGGGAGGGGAAGTACGAAAGTGCTGGGTGCTGAGGCGGAAGGAGAGGCGTGATCATCATCGACCGATGAAGGGGTGACGCGGCCGTGAGGAATCCCCCAGTCGGCGGGGCACAGCAGGGGGAAACCCGTGTACTGGGGCGGATGCCGAGCCCCGTTCCGCTCCCCGTATTCCCGGCTCCGACCGGCGACACGCGCGCCCGCCGACAGGCGGCCGCGCTCTCGGCGCGCATCCGTCTCCACGCCCGGGAGATGGGATTCGACGCGGTGGGGATCGCCCCCGTCCACCCGAGCGAGCACGGCGATGCGTACGACCGCTGGCTCGCGCTGGGGATGCACGGCGAGATGGGCTACCTCTCGCGCGAGGACGCGGTGGAGAAGCGCCACGATCCCGCGGTGCTGGTGCCCGGCGCGAAGTCGGCCGTGGTCGTCGCGCTGCACTACGACCCGCGCGGCGCGTCCGGCGACGAGGGGGTGGATGCGTCGCGCGGGATCGTCGCGCGCTACGCCCGCAACGACGACTACCACGAGCTGATGAAGGAGCGCCTGATCGCGCTCCAGGAGTGGATCGCCGCGGAGCTGCTCCCCGTGAGCGGCCGCGCCTACGTGGATACCGGCGCGGTGCTGGAGCGCGAGGTGGCGCAGCGGGCGGGGCTCGGCTGGCAGGGGAGGAACACGATGCTCATCCACCCGCGGCGCGGCTCCTACTTCTTCATCGGCGAAGTGCTGCTGGACGTTGAGCTGGAGTACGACGATGCGGCGGTGAGGGACCACTGCGGCACCTGCCAGCGCTGCCTGGACGCGTGCCCCACCGGCGCGCTCCTGGGCCGCGACGCCTCGGGCGCGCCGGTGATGGACGCGCGGCGGTGCATCAGCTACCTCACCATCGAGCTGCGCGGCCCCATCCCCCGCGACCTCCGCCCGCTGATCGGCAACCGCGTCTACGGCTGCGACATCTGCCAGGAAGTGTGCCCCTGGAACCGCTTCTCGCGGCCGACGCACGAGGCGGCGTTCCTGGCGCGCGAGGGGCTGGACGGGCCCAGCCTGGTCGAGTGGATGACGATGACGCAGGAGGAGTTCAGCCGCCGCTTCAAGAACTCGCCGATCAAGCGCACCAAGCGGCGCGGGCTGCTGCGCAACGTGGCCGTCGCCCTCGGCAACTGGGGCTCGGCCGAGGCCGTCCCCGCGCTGGCGATCGCGCTGAACGACGAGGAGCCGCTGGTGCGCGGGCACGCGGCGTGGGCGCTCGGAAGCGTTGCCTCACGGGCGGGCGTGGCTCCGTCCGTCGTGTCTTCCATCGGTGGGGCGCTGACGGAGCGGCTCGTCGTCGAGGAGGACGACTGGGTCCGGGACGAAATCGCATGCGCCCTTGCCGTGTGACATCAGGGCTGGCTGTATCCACGCGGTCCGCGCGTCCGCAAGATAGCGAGTCTCGTCGAGGATCTTCGAGAGGGCTTTGTCACGCGTCGTCTCGGACGCAAATACGCGAAGGGCACGAAGAAAGTCTCTTCGTGCCCTCAGATGTAATATCACCGTAGTCCGGTTCATCATCCACGCTGGAGGACCGGGCGACGGATCATCGCTTCGCGAGGCCGTTTCCGGTGTTTTCCCCCCGCGTCGTCCCGCGCACGCTCGTGGAGCGAGGCCGCACCGTTCCGCCCCGCGGCGGTGTGCGCCCGTCCCGCGTCGCCGGCCAGGATCTACAGGCCGATGGCCTCGACGGGGCAGTCGATCTCGTCGAGGAGGTTGTAGAGCCCCCGCCGGCTGATGCCGAGCAGCCTGGCCGCCTCGACCTTGTTGCCCCCCGAAACGCGCAGCGCCTCGAACACCATCTGCCGCTTCACGCGAATCAGGGCGGGCGCCAGGGTGAGCGCCCCGTCCGGCGCGGCGGCGTCGGCGACCCCGAGCTCGCCGCGGATCTCCACGGGGAGGTCGTTGGGGCGGAGGACGTCGTCGGTGGCGAGCACGCTCGCGCGGCCCAGCACGTTCTCCAGCTCCCGCACGTTCCCCGGCCACGCGTACGCCTCCAGCAGCGCGAACGCGTCCAGGCTGATGAAGCGCAGCGGCGAGCGGTAGCGCGCCCTGCAGCGGGCGAGGAGGTGCTTGCAGAGGATGGCGAGGTCCTCCTTCCGCTCGCGCAGCGGCGGGAGGTTCAGCTCGATCATCCGCAGCCGGTAGTAGAGGTCCTCGCGCAGCACCCCCGTCGCCAGCGCGTGGCGGAGGTCGCGGCTGGAGGCGGCGATGATGCGCACGTTGACCTTGCGGGGGATGGTGCTCCCCACGCGCAGGATCTCGCGCTCCTGCAGCACCCGCAGCAGCTTGGCCTGCACGTGGGGCCCCACCTCCGTGATCTCGTCCAGGAGCAGCGTGCCCCCGTCCGCCGCCTCGAAGCAGCCCACGCGCGCGGCGTTGGCCCCGGTGAAGGCCCCCTTCTCGTGCCCGAACAGCTCCGCCTCCACCAGCCCGTCGGGAAGCGCGGCGCAGTTCACCCCCGTGAAGGTACGCTGCGCGCGCCCGGAGTGGGCGTGGATGAAGCGCGAAAGGACCTCCTTCCCGGTCCCGCTGGGGCCGCTGAGGAGCACGGTCGCATCGGTGGGCGCCACGCGCAGCGCGACCGCGCGCAGGCGGCGCATGGCGGGCGAGTTCCCGATCAGCGTCGATTCGCTCGTATCAGGCCACCGTTGGGACGTTTGAGGGTCCTGGCCTTCCGGGTCGGGAAACTGCCTGTTCCGGGCCGCGGAGCTGACTGGCTCGGACGGTTGAAACATGTGCGCTGGGCTCCATCCGGCCGGGGTGGACCACACTGGGGCGCCACGGTAGGCCCCATACGGAACGATGCACCTTATCGCGTCGGCATTTGGCCCGGACGCTATACCGCCGGACGCCATCTGTCAACGAATGCGGCACGAAATGGTGAGTAGAGTGCACCGGCTATCCCTGAGCGGTTGACGACGAGCGAATCACCCATTCGTACCCGCGCGCCCCACCCGCTCGTACGGTCCGAAAGCTTTGCCGGGGTGCGTGCGGGTGAAGCCGGCTGGGCAGCGCTTCCCGATTGATACGTAGATCGGGTGAAATGGTTGCGAGGTAATCGTGGTTCGCGACAAAGCGCGTGCGGCACTCCGGGAACTCCGCCCCTGCCACCCTCATTGCCGCGCCCGGAAATGACCATGCCTTTCCTGACGCATCGGGCACGGCGGGGGATAGAGACGAGACCGCCCGGACCGACGTCACAAGGATGCGAATGGCCTGGAGATTGTCTTGACCCAAAACGTCCGTTTCACGCGGCCTCGCTCAAGACGTAGAACCGAGGTGGGGCACCTGAACTTGGCTACCGGGCTGGGCTTTGGATCTACCCGTGCACTCTCGCGCGGTTTCGGCCGGTACTCTCCACCCGGGACAAATTTGGATTTATAAATGTGGATGCATACTCTGTCCACGGTGCGCAATCCGTGCACACCCTCGTGGCGCCCGGTGCAGCCGAATGCACAAGGATCAGAACGGGCCTGAACGATCCGGAGTTTCAACCGTTTGTCCCCCAAGCATTTGCGAGGACGGAAGCGAGCCGCTTGCATGGCCTGTCCCTTGCCTTTCCAGCCGGTAACTCCCGCCCTGTTCCAGGTGCGCGGAGGAACCATGGACGACGCCGCTCGATCGCACGCCCGGTGTGACCGAGAGGGCCGGAGGCCGCCCGGTCCCGCCCACCCTCGTCGTCCGGCCCGCCGCCTCCAGCGGAGGCGGGGGAGCCAAACCGCCCGCTTGGTCGCACAGGATGTGACTGAGAGGGCCGAAGGCCGCCCGGAGCCCGCCGCGCGTCTCTTCCCAACCCCGCAGCACCTCCGATGAGGAGGAAGCGGTCACCCGCCGGTCACGTTGATGTGACCGAGAGGGCCGAAGGCCGCCCATCCCGCCCGCCCGCACCGATCCTCAACGGAGCTGGAAGCCGTTCGGCCGCCGCGAGACGGCCGTCGGCCCGTCCTGGCGATCACCGGCCGGGTGGCGATCCGCCGACGCCCGTCCGCGGCGGGCGCCGCGCGCCGCGGTCACCCATCAACCGCACGAACGTCACGAGGGAGAGACCGCCATGGCGGAAGAGACCGAGGACACCCAGCCGTACCGGGTGGTGGTGAACCACGAGGAGCAGTACTCGATCTGGCCGGCCCACCGCGAGCTGCCCGCGGGGTGGCGCGACGGCGGGAAGACGGGGCTGAGGGACGAGTGCCTGGCTTACGTGGAAGAGGTGTGGACCGACATGCGGCCGCTGAGCCTCCGCAGGCAGATGGAGGCGGCGGGAGCCGCGCACGCGAGCTGACCGGCAACCACTCACTGGAAAGGAGCCTGCGATGGCCGAGATGGGGAGGTACTGCAAGGCGTACCACGTGCGCAGGCTGCGCGAGTTCCCGGGATGGGCGCCGCGGCTGGAGAGCCTGCGCCCGGACGCCCGGGTGGTGGACGGCGAGGAGGTGGAGCGCACCCGCGCCGAGCTGCACGACGACGACATCCTGTACGTGCAGGAGACGTACGTGGTGACGGACGGGATCTTCCTGGACGAGAACGTGGTGTTCGACGAGGTCACCCCCGAGTGGGAGGAGTTCTGCCGCGGGCCCCTGGGGTTCGAGCTTCCGCCCGACGAGGTGGAGCGGCCGCAGCCCGCCGCCGCCGGCGCCGAGGCATGACGCGCGTTCCGCCGCCCCCCGGCGCGGGGGGCGAGCCGTGAGCGCGACCGCGGCGGCGGCGGGGCGCGCGGTGGACGTGCGGCCCGGGGCCGGCACCCGGCTGCGGCTCTTCTGCTTCCCCTACGCCGGCGGAGGCGCGGGGGCCTTCCGCGGCTGGACGGCGGCGCTCCCGCCGGTGGTGGAGGTGTGCCCGGTGTACCTGCCGGGGCGCGAGCGGCGCTTTCGCGAGGCCGCGCACACGCGCATGGAGCCGCTGGTGGAGGAGCTGCGCCACGCGCTCGGCCCGCACCTGGACCTTCCGTTCGCGTTCTTCGGGCACAGCATGGGCGCGGCGGTCGCGTACGAGCTGGCGCGGGCGATGGAGGCGGCGGGGACGCCGCCGGCACACCTGTTCGTCTCCGGGCGCCGGGCCCCGCAGCGCCCGCCCGACCGGGAGCGGATCCACGCGCTCCCCGACGACGAGTTCGTGGCCCGCCTGCGCGCGCTGGAGGGGACCCCCGACGAGGTCCTGCGCGACCCGGAGATGATGGAGCTGATGCTCCCCGTCCTCCGCGCCGACTTCGCGCTCTCCGAGACCTACCGCTACCGCGAGGGGCCGCCGCTGGCGTGCCCGGTCTCGGCGCTGGGGGGCACCGGCGATGCCCACGTCAGCCGCGACGACCTCCTGGCCTGGCGCGACCTGACGCGGGGCTTCTTCCGCCTGTGCACCTTCGACGGCGGCCACTTCTTCCTGCACTCGCACCAGGCCGACGTGATCCAGGAGGTCGCCGACGGCCTCCTGCGCGTCCTGGCCGCACGGTAGCACCCCGCCGCAACGACACCGAATCCTCCACGACCATGACCGGGCCCGCGGCGAAGACGCCGCGACACCCCCGCCGCCGCGCGCGGCGCGGGCCGGGGACGCCGCGTCCCCCGGTCCCGCGCGTTCGCGCCCTCACCGACCGAACCCGGACACGCCGATGCTGACGCTGCCCCCCGCGCTGCTGGAGAACTGGATGCGGGACTACTACTTCCGCGCCGAGGTGGACATCGGCAGCAGCGGCGTGGAGGACTTCGGCTTCGCCGAGCTGCGCGCGCTGCTGGGGATCGGGTGCGAGGCGCTGGACGAGATCGTCTTCCGCGACAGCGAGACGCTGGGCGGGGCGGAGCTGCGCGAGGCGCTGGCGGCGCGCTGGACGGGGGGCGCCGTGGAGCGGGTGATGGTCACGCACGGCTCCAGCGAAGCCAACTTCCTGCTGATGACCGCGCTCCTCCGCGCCGGCGACGAGGTGGTGGTGCTGGACCCCGGCTACCAGCAGCTCCACGCCATCGCCGAGGCGCTGGGCTGCCGGCTGCGGCGGTGGCCGCTGCGCTTCGAGCGGGGCTTCGAGCCGGACCTCGACGACCTGCGCGCGCTGCTCACCCCGCGCACGCGGATGGTGGTGGTCAACTTCCCGCACAACCCCACCGGCGCCTCGCTCACCCCCGGGGGTCAGCGCGAGCTGATCGAGGCCGTGGCCTCGACCGGCGCCTACCTGCTGTGGGACGGCGCCTTCGCCGACCTCGCCTACGACCGCCCCCTCCCCGACCCCGTGCTGCTCTACGACCGCGCCTGCTCGCTGGGGACGCTGTCGAAGGCGTACGGGCTTCCCGGGCTGCGCGTGGGGTGGTGCCTGGCCGCCCCCGAGGTGCTGGGGAAGATGGTGCGCGTGCGCGACTACCTGACGCTGCACCTCTCCCCGATGGTGGAGCTGGTGGCGCGGCGGGTGATCGAGGAGGCCGACCGCATCGTGGGGATGCGGATGGAGCTGGCGCGGCGGAACCGGGCGATCGTGGCCGCGTGGATGGACGAGCACGCCGAGTGGGTGCGCTGGGCCCCGCCCCCCGGCGGCGTGTGCGCCTTCCCCCGGCTTCTCGGCATCCCCGACACCGAGGCGTTCTGCCGCACGCTGGCCGAGGCGCACGGGGTGCTCCTGGTCCCCGGCGAGTGCTTCGGCGCCCCGGGCCACGTGCGGCTGGGCTTCGGCCGCGACACCGCGGTGGTCCGCGACGGCCTGGACCGCCTCTCCGCCGGCCTGCGTGCCCACCTCCACGCCGCGCCCGCCCGCCGCGCCGAGGCGCTGACCGCCGCGCCGGGATGACACGCACGGACGTCTCCACCCCCGGGGATGAAGGACGAGGTCTCCTCCAGGGGCACGCGTAGCGCCCGTCCCCCGACGCTCGCCGCCGCACCGCACCCCGCGTACCCGATCCACCCGCAGCATCGAAGCACCCAGAACCCGGGACCCGGCACCCGACGCCGGGCGCCCGCACGCGCGCTTCTACCCAGGCCCACTCACCCCCTTCGGGAGGAACAGCCCAATGTCGACCGTCCTGACCCCGGCCGCGGCCGGCGAGACCCTGACCGACGTGCAGGTCCCCTCGATCGCGGCGGATCCCTGGCGGATCGTGCTGTCCGCGGACGAGGTGGAGGAGATCCGGGCGCTGCTGGCGGGGCTGGCCCGGCGCTACGCCACCCCCGAGGACCCGCGCTTCCTGGAGGAGGCCGACGTGGCCGCGCACGAGCTGCCCCGGCGCGTGCGCAGGGAGGTGCGCGCCTTCCGCCTGCACGAGCCCGACTCGGGGCTGTGCATCGTGTCGGGGTGGCCGGTGGACCAGGCGAAGATCGGCCGCACCCCCGCGCACTGGAAGGTGAAGGAGCCGGAGAACCGCACCCTCGAGGAGGAGATGCTCCTGGTGCTGCTGGGCTCGCTCCTGGGCGACGTGATCGGGTGGAGCACGCAGCAGGACGGGCGGATGGTGCACGACATCCTCCCCATCAAGGGGCACGAGCAGGAGCAGCTGGGGAGCGGGAGCGAGGTGCTGCTGACCTGGCACGTGGAGGACGCCTTCCACCCCTACCGCGGCGACTACATCGGGCTGATGTGCCTGCGCAACCCCGACCGCGTCCCCACCACCTTCGCGCCGGTGAGGAAGGTGCGGGTCACCCCCGACGAGTTCCGCGTCCTTTCCGAGCCGCACTTCGTGATCCGCCCCGACGAGTCGCACCTCCCCAAGAACCGCGGGGCGGGCGCGGTGAACCCGCTGATCGAGCGCGCCTACACCAAGATCATGCGGATGAAGGACTCGCCCGAGCGCATCCCGGTGCTCTTCGGCGACCCGTCGGCGCCCTACCTGCGGCTGGATCCCTACTTCATGGACCCGGCCGACGACCCCCGCGCGCAGGCGGCGCTGGACGCGGTGGTGGGGCGGATGGACGGGGCGCTGGAGGACCAGGTGCTGGAGCCGGGAGACATCTGCCTGATCGACAACTTCCAGGCGGTGCACGGGCGCAAGCCGTTCCACGCCCGCTTCGACGGCACCGACCGCTGGCTGAAGCGCGTCAACATCACCCGCGACCTGCGCAAGTCGCGCGACTCGCGCGAGGCCGCCGGCTCGCGTCTCCTG
>DASQLJ010000030.1:0-16252 GCA_035630095.1 Longimicrobium sp. | reverse complement strand
AGATCTCCTCTGCGTCCTCCTTCTTTGCATCATTTCATGCGGGCGACGAGGTCGCGCGCGGCGGCGGGCCAGGAGGGAAAGTCGAAGCGGAAGCCGGCGTCGAGCAGCCGGGACGGCACGACGCGGCGGCTCTTGAGGAGGAGCTCGGTGTCGGTGCGGTGGAGGGCCGCGGCGATCTCGATCATCCACCGCGTGCCACCCAGGCCGATGGGGACGCCCGCCGCGGCGCGCAGGGCGCGCATGAACTCGCGCTGCGGCAGGGGTTCCGGCGCGGCGAGATTCACGGGGCCCTCCACGCCGTCGTGGTCCAGCAGCCAGAGGACGGCCCGCGCGAGATCACGTTCGTGGATCCACGACATGTACTGCGCCCCGCCGGCGATCGGCCCGCCGAGCCCCAGGCGGGTGAGGCGGTGGAGGATGCCGAACGTGCCGTCCCGGTCCGGGGCCATCGCGATGGCCATCCGCATGGCCACCTTCCGCGTGTGCGGCGTGTTCGCCGCCGCCAGCTCGCGCTCCCACGCCTCCGCGATCTCGATGCTGAACCGCCAGTAGCCGGGCACGTCCGGCTCGTGGCCGCCGATGACGCCGGACGCCTCGTCGTTGGGCGCGTCCAGGCGGTGCGCGTAGATGGTGGCGGTGCTGGCCTGGAGCCACACGCGGGGCGGCCGCGCCGCCGCCTCGATGACCCGCGCCACCGCGCGAGTGGAGTCGACGCGCGACGCCAGCATCTCCGTGAGGTTGGCCTTGTCGTAGCGGCAGTTCACGGTGCGCCCGGCCAGGTTGATCACCGCGTCGGCGCCGTCCACCTCGTTCGTCCACGCCCCCAGCGTCCGGCCGTCCCAGGCGACGACTCCCGGCTCACGCGGGGCTCCGCGGCTGAGCACCACGACCTCGTCGCCACGGCGCCGGAGGGCCTCGACGAGCACCCGCCCGATCTGTCCCGTCCCACCTGGTATCACGATCTTCATCGTCACCTCCACCAATTGCGTTTTGAACGTGTTCAATATCCTGAAGTGAAGGATACTTCGCGCTCTCGCCAGGATCAAGAGTTTTGTTGAACGCGTTCAATTCCGCTCCGCCGACCCCTCGAATGCGGAACGCCACCTCCTGGCAGAGGGTGGCGTTCTCCACGCGGTCACCGATGATGGTGGTGCTTGATGACGATGGCCGACCTGCCGACGCCGACCAGGACATAGGCGTATCGCCCCACGAGACGCTTGCGCCCGGCGCATCCCGCGATTATATACAACCATATGGTTGTATATCGCTCCCTCAGCGATGCGGAGATCGACCGCGTCTTCCACGCCCTCGCCGATGCGACGCGGCGGGACATCGTCGCGCGTGTGATGGCCGGCGAGCAGGCGTCGGTCTCCGCGCTCGCGGCCCGCTACGAGATGTCCTTCGCGGCGGTGCAGAAGCACGTCGCCGTCCTGGAGGGCGCGGGGCTGGTGACCAAGCAGGCGCAGGGCCGCGAGCGAATCGTCCGCGGCAACCCGGAGCGGATCGCGCAGGCGCGCGCGCTGCTCACCCAGCTCGAGGCGTTGTGGAAGGCCCGCTTCAGCCAGCTCGACGCCCTGTTCTCCGAAACCTCTTCCCAGGAGTAAACGATGCCCATCACCTCCGTCTCCTCCGACGAGAACGCGCTCACCCTCACCGTCGTCGGCGACTATCCCGTCCCCGTCGAGCGACTCTGGCAGGCGTACGCCGACCCGCGGCAGCTGGAGCGGTTCTGGGGGCCGGAGACGTGGCCCGCCACCTTCACGCGCCACGACATGGAGGTGGGCGGCTACTCCATGTACCACATGACGGGGCCGGACGGGAGCACGTCGCACGGCTCGTGGCACTTCATCGCGATCGAGGAAGGGCGGCGGATCGAGGTGGAGGACGGCTTCACGGAGGAGAACGGGATGCCGAACGACGGCCTCCCGCACATGCGCATGATCTTCACCTTCGAGCCGACCGGCACGGGGTCGCGGTTCACGGGCGTGACCCACTTCCCGAGCGTCGAGGCGATGCAGCAGATGGTGGAGATGGGGATGCTGGAGGGGATGAAGTCGGCGATGGGGCAGCTGGACGGCGTCCTGGCCGAGCCCGCCCCGGTCGGCTGATCGCGACGGCCGACCGGCGCGGCAAAGGGAAAGGGCCGAGCCCCGCGATGGGGTTCGGCCCTTCTCGTTCGTTCGATGCCGCGCCGCCGTGGGTCAGGACCCGGCGGAGCGGATCGCCACGTCGAGATCGGCCCAGAGGTCTTCGGCATCCTCGATCCCCACGCTGAGCCGCAGGAGCGAGGGGGGAATGTGCTCCTGTCCCGGGATCGCCGCCCTCCGCTCCATCGTCGATTCCACCGCTCCCAGGCTGGTGGCGTGGCGGACCAGCCTGGTGTTCCGGCAGACCGCATCGGCCATCTCGGCCCCACCACGCACGTCGAACGAGATGATGGTCCCGAACCCCTTGAGCACGCGCCGGGCGGTCGCATGCGTGGGATGCGAGGGGAGCCCCGGATAGCGGACGCGGGCGACCAGGGGATGCGCCTCCAGCCGCTCCGCGAGGATCGAGGCCGTCTGCTGCGCCCGCTGCAGGCGGATGGCGAGCGTCCTCGAGCCACGAACGGCGAGATAAGCCTCGAGCGTGCCGGGGGTCGCGCCGTTCAGCTCGCGGGACCTCCGGAGCGCGTGCCAGAGCGCATGGTCCCTCGTCGTGGCGACCCCGGCCAGCAGGTCGGAGTGGCCGCCGATGAACTTGGTGGCCGACTGCAGCGACACCGTGGCCCCGAGCTCCAGCGGCTGCTGGTTCAGCGGCGTGGCGAAGGTGTTGTCCACCGCCACGATCGTTCCGGGCTTGCGTGGCGCCGCGCAGACAGCCTCCAGATCCACGACCGCGAGCAGCGGGTTGGACGAGACTCGAGCCAGACCAGGTCGGCCACGCCGCAGGCGTCGATCCACCCGGCGGTATCCTCCACCGCCACGCGCCGTACCGACCAGCGCCCCCGCTCGGCGCCCGCGGCGGCCAGGCCCGCGACGCCCTGGTAGCAGTCGTCGGGGAGCGCCACGACGGCACCCACCGGGAGCTGATCGAACACGGAGGCGATGGCGGCCATGCCGGAGGCGAACGCCACCGCCCTGCCGGCCTCGAGCCCGCCCACGATCGCTTCGAGCGCCTCCCAGGTCGGCGTGCCGTCGTCGCGCGAGTAGTCGCGCCCGCTCCCGATGATGAAGTTCGCTGCGGGGACCAGCGGGACGTTCAGCGGGGCGCCGGGCTCGGACGGGCGCCCCGCGGAGACGAGCCACGATTCCCGCGTGATCCCGGAGAGGTGCTTGTCCATATCATTACCTCCAAGCGACGGGTAGCCAGGATGTGGAGCGATCCAGGTGAACCGGTAGGCTGCCGGGGAGCCCCAGCGCCACCTGGTCTTTTCCGGCACCGCCAACGGAAAAGGCCCCACGCCATGGCTCGCCGGGAGCCTGGTGTGGGGCCGTCCCCATACGCGTATCGGAGAGGCGGGGTCGTCCCCGCTCCGTGTGCCCATACTAAATGGATGCGGGCGTTCAGGTCAACCGCCCTTTCCGCGGCGGCGGCGGCGGGCGAAGTTCGGTCCGTCCGTGCGTGGTTGGATGATCGACCGGCGCGGCGCGAGTGCCCGTCCTGGGACGGGGCGAGAAACCCTGTGAAGCCGGAGCGAACGATGCGCTGGAACGCTGCTGTGCTGGCCCTTTCGATCGTCACCGCCGCGTGCACGCCGCGCGCGGGCACGCCGGCGGGCGCCACCGCCGCGGGGGGCGGGGTCGCGCCGGGCGCCGCGGAGGCGCAGGCGCGGCTGGCCGCCTCGCCGCGCCACGGCGAGTGGGTGATGGTGCGCGCCGGCGACGCCGACAGCGTGCGCGCGTGGGTCGTCTACCCCGAGCGGAGGGAGCGCGCGCCGGTGGTGCTGGTGGTGCACGAGATCTTCGGCCTGACCGGCTGGATCCGGGGCGTGGCCGACCAGCTCGCCGCCGACGGGTTCATCGCGGTCGCGCCGGACCTGCTTTCCGGGAAGGGCGTGCCCTCCGGCCCCGACGGCGACCCGGCGCGCGATCAGGCCACGGCGGCGATCCGCACGCTCGACCCGGCGGCGGTGCAGGCCCGGCTCGACGCGACCGCGCGCTACGCGATGGCGCTCCCCGCCGCGCTGCCGCGGTACGGCGTGGTGGGCTTCTGCTGGGGCGGGGCCGTGTCGTTCGCGCACGCGGTGCACGCGCCGGGGCTGGGTGCGTCGGTGGTGTACTACGGCGTGTCGCCCGCGCCCGCCGCGCTGGCCGGCGTGCGCGCGCCGGTGCTGGGCCTGTACGGCGAGAACGACGCGCGCGTGAACGCCACCATCGCCCCGGCCGACTCGGCGATGCGCGCGCTGGGGCGCACCTACCAGCACCGCGTGTTCGCCGGCGCCGGGCACGGCTTCCTGCGGCAGCAGGACGGGCAGAACGGCGCGAACCTGGAGGCCGCGCGCGCCGCCTGGCCGCTCACCGTGCAGTGGTTCCGCCGCCACCTGCGCGGGTGAGCTCGGCGGGGCGTACGCCTGTTATCCCCACTCGAGGCAGGCACCCGGCGAGGTGGGATGATTCAGCGCGGATTCGAAAAGTCGGTGCCTTGACCGTCGCCGGAAAAGACGGATGCGGGCGTGTCCCTCCGCTGCGCTCCGGGCCGGGCTTCGCGCGCCGTAGGCAACGATACCGCCGTTGCCAACGGCGCCGAGCCGCCGTCGCGCCATGGCCTCGCTCGTTCCCGAGACGTCGACGCGGGCGCGCCGGCGTCTCGGCCCTCCGGGCGCGAATCCCTCACGCAAACATCAGCCGCTCCGCGGCGACTGGACCCGGGTGTTCGACGGGCTCGTCTACACCGGCGTGATGGTGCCGAGCACCGCCGCCGCACGGTAGGACCGCGGCGGCGTTTCCGGCGCCCGCCTGCCGGCGCGTACGTCCATCGCCGGCTCCTGACCACGACACGATGCCCGGGCCGCACCTCGTCTCCGACTGCTGGCCGTCCCCTGATCGCCCGCCCCTGATCCGTTCCTCGAAACCCCCGGGGCCGCGCCGACCGGGGGGGCTCCTGCTCTATCCGAAACATCACCTTCATCTTATCCGTTCAGTATTGACTGAATGAACTGGATGTCCTATCTTCAATCAGCAGCCGGGTACCTCCCTTCATCCGCAATCGAGATGACTGACGCGACGGACGGGTTCATCGAGATGATGGGCCGGCATTTCGAGGAAGAAGGGGTGGCACGCATCGCGGGCCGCCTCTTCGGGCTGCTCATGCTGGTGGAGCGCGAGTCCACGCTCGACGAGCTGGCCGAGGCGCTCAAGGTGAGCAAGGGGAGCGTCAGCTCCAACGCGCGGCTGCTGGAGGAGTGGGGGGTGGCGGAGCGGGTCACGCGGCCGGGCGACCGGCGCGACTTCTACCGCATCGCCGCGGACATGTCGGAGCGGCTGGTGAACCGGCAGATCGAGCGGATGCAGCTCTTCATCCAGCGCGTGAACCACTCCCGCGCCGAGCTCGGCGAGCTGGCCGAGCCCGCCGCCGACCGCTTCGACGAGGTGATCCGCTTCAACTCGATGGCGATCGAGTCGCTGCGCGGCCTGGGCACCGAGATGGCGCGGTCGCGCCGTCGCCCGGGCGGCGGATGAGATTTCCATCGAACGGCTAAAATGAGATGATGGATACTGAACGGACGGCATCACCAGGCGCGAACCCGGGCGACGAGGCCCGGTTCATCGAGCAGTTCGCCCGCCTGCTGGAGCAGGAGGGCGGGCCGCGCATCGCCGGGCGGATCGCGGCGCTCCTCCTCCTTTCGGCCGAGGCGCTGCCGCTGGACGAGATCGCGGAGCGGCTGCAGGCGAGCAAGGCCAGCATCAGCACCAACGCGCGGATGCTGGAGCAGTGGCGGCTGATCGAGCGGGTGAGCCACCCGGGCGACCGGCGCGACTACTACCGCGCGCGCTCCGACGGCGCCGTGAACCTGCTGGAGCGGCGGCTGGACTGGATGCGCCGCCTGCGCGACGTGGCCGACGCGGGCGCCGCCAGCGAGGCCGCGCAGCACCCCGAGGTGCGCAAGCGCTTCGAGACGCTCTGCCGGCTGCACGGCTTCGCGCTGCGCAACGTGGAGCGCACGCTGCGCCAGCTCCGCCGCGGCGCGGACGCGGGGCAGCCGTGAAGCGCGCCCCGTCGGCGATGCGGGTGCGGATGTCGACACCCGCTCCGTCCGCCGAAGCACACCCGACCGGCGGCGACCGCGTCGCCGCCGCTGAAACCGAGCAACGGGGGCGCTCGCGCGCCCCGGAAGACGAATAGCGATGACCCGATCGACCACCGTGGCGGCCGCCGCGGCCCTGCTCCTGGCCCTGGCCCCGCGCGGGGTGCAGGCGCAGCAGCCGGCCGCCGCCGCCTCGACCCGCGACACCGTGTCGCTCTCGCTGGAGGGGGCGGTGACCCGCGCGCTCGGCGAGAGCGACGAGATCCGCCTGGCGCGCAGCGACGTGGGGCTGGCCGCCGCGCAGGTGCGCGCGACCCGCGCCCAGGCGCTCCCGCAGCTCAGCGCCAACCTGGCGTACACCCGCACCTTCGCCTCGCCCTTCGGCGGCGGGGGCGGGATCGCGCTGCCGGACTCGCTCAGCTTTTCGCCCGACAGCACCGCGCCGCTCGCCGAGCGCGTGCGCTACCTGGAGGAGAACGCCACGCTCGCCGGGCTGCAGGGGCTGGGCAGCCTGTTCAGCGGGCTCCCGTTCGGCCAGGCGAACACCTACACGGCGACGCTCAGCGGCAGCCAGACGCTCTTCTCCGGCGGGCGCACCGGCGCGGCGCTGCGCATCGCGCGGAGCTACCGGAGCGCGGCCGAGCTGACGCTGGTGGACCGCGAGGCGGAGATCGTGCTGCAGGTGCGCACCGCCTACACGCGGGCGCAGCTGGCGCGGGAGCTGGCCGGCATCGCCCGCGCCGCGCTGGAGCAGGCCGAGGCGTTCCTGGCGCAGGAGCGGCTGCGGCAGCGCGCCGGCGAGAGCAGCGACCTGGAGGTGCTGCGCGCCGAGGTCTCGCGCGACAACCTGCGGCCGCAGCTGGTGCAGGCCGAGAACGCCGCCGAGCTGGCCGAGCTGGAGCTGAAGCGGCTGCTGAACATCCCCACCGGGCAGCCGGTGCGGCTCACCAGCCCGCTCGACGCCCCCGCCCGCGTGGCGACAGAGGCCGACGCGGCGCTGGCCACCACCGGCCGCGCCTCCATCGCCGCCGCCGAGCGGCAGGTGGAGATCCGCGACGAGGCGATCCGCATCGCGCGCGGGGCGTTCCTCCCCAGCGTGTCGGTGCAGGCGCACTACGGCCGCCAGCTCCAGCCCAGCGAGATCTTCGGCTTCGGCGAGACCTGGCGCGGCGACGCGGCGGCCACGCTGAACGTGTCGGTGCCGATCTTCAACGGCGGGCAGCGCAACGCCGAGCTGCAGACGGCGCGGCTCGAGGCCGAGCGCGCCCGGCTGCAGCTCACGCAGCTGCGCGAGGGCGTGCAGGTGGAGTACGAGCAGGCGCGCGGCGAGGCCGAGCGCGCCCGCGCGGCGATCGCCGCGCGGCAGACCACGGTGCAGGCGGCGCAGCGCGTGTACGACCTGACCGTGCTGCGCTACCAGCGCGGCCTGGCCACCCAGCTTGAGGTCTCGCAGTCGCGCCTGGAGCTGCTGCAGGCGCGCAGCAACCTGGCGCAGGCGATCGCCGACCTGCGCATCGCCGCGGCGCGCGTGGAGCGCGCGGTCGGCGGGAACGGAGGCGACTGATGCACATCCTACAATCGACTCGGGAGACGGTGATGAAGACCCAGCCGGCGCGCGGACGGACGATTCGCGCGGCACTCGCGACCACGGGGATCACGGCGCTGCTCGCGGCGTGCGGCGGAGGCGGCGCGGCCGAGGAGGCCCGGGGCGAGACCCCGGCCGCCTCGCCGCAGGTGGTGGTGGCCCCGGCCGACCTGGCCACCGCGGCCACCACCGAGCTTCAGGGCGGCGTGGCCCTGACGGGATCGCTGGTGCCCTACCGCGTGGTGGAGGTGAAGTCGCAGGTGCCCGGCGTGGTCGCCGGCCTCTCCGTGGACCGCGGCAGCGCGGTGCGTCAGGGGCAGGTGCTGGCCCGCATCGAGGCGCAGGGGATCCAGAGCCAGGCCGGCGGCGCCGCCGCGCAGGTGGCGGCCGCGCAGGCCGCGCTGGCCCAGGCGAACCGCCAGCTCGAGTCGGCGCGCACGCTGCGCGACGCCGGCGCCATGAGCGAGATCAGCTACCGCGCCGCCGAGACGCAGGTGGCGGCGGCCCGCGCGCAGCTCGCCGCGGCCCGCGCCGGCGCCACCGGCGCCAGCGAGGCGGCGTCGCGCACGAGGGTCGTCGCGCCGCTCACCGGCCGCGTGAGCGCGCGCCAGGTGCAGAGCGGCGAGGCCGTGGCCGTGGGCGCCGTGCTGCTGACGGTGGTGGACTCGCGCTTCCTGGAGCTGAACGGCCAGGTGCCGGTGGAGCAGGCCGCCGCCGTGCGCGACGGGCAGCCGGTGGAGTTCACGCTGAACAGCGACCCCGGCCGCCGCTACGGCGGCACCGTGTCGCGCGTGGACCCCGTGGCCGACCCGAACACCCGGCAGGTGGGCGTCACCCTGCGCCTCCCCAACCCCGAGGGCGCGCTGATCGGCGGGCTCTTCGCCAGCGGCCGCGTGCTCACCGGCACCACGCGCCAGGCGGTGACCGTGCCGTCCGCCGCGGTGCGCACGGCGGGGACGGAGAGCTTCGTGTGGGTGGTGAAGGACGGCCGGGCCGAGCGCCGCGTGATCACCCAGGGCGAGCGCGACGAGCAGCGCGGGGTGGTGGCGGTGACCGCCGGGCTCGCCGCGGGCGAGCAGGTGGTGGCCGTCCCCGGCGAGATCGAGGAGGGCGCGCGCGTGGTGGTGCGCGCGCCGGCGCCGGCGGCCCCCGCGGGCGCCGCCGGCGGGGAGCGCTAGCCGACCATGAAGGAAACGATGAGCAACGACGAGACCCGTCCGCCCCAGGCGCCCGAGCACGACGCGCCGTGGGGCGGCGGGGGCCTCAGCGGGGTGGCGATCCGGCGCCCGGTCTTCACCACCATGATGATGGTGGGGCTGGTGGTGCTGGGGATCTTCGGCTACCGCCGCCTCCCGATCGACCAGTTCCCCGAGGTGGACATCCCGGTGGTGACGGTGCAGACCGTGTACGCCGGCGCCAGCCCGGAGACGATCGAGCGCGAGGTCACCAAGCGCCTGGAAGAGGCCTTCAACCCCGTGGAAGGGGTCGACCGCATCACCTCCATCTCGCTGGAGGGGGTGAGCCAGGTGATCGTGGAGTTCGACCTGGAGCGCGACGGCGACCAGGGCGCGCAGGACATCCGCGCCCGCATCGACGGGGTGCGCCGCCAGCTCCCCGAGGGGATCGAGCAGCCGGTGGTGCAGAAGTTCGACCCCTCGGCCCAGCCGATCATCTCGCTGGCGCTGTCCTCCACCCGCACGCCGATCGCCGAGCTCACCACGCTGGCCGACGAGACGATCCGCCGCCAGCTCGAGTCGGTGAGCGGGGTGGGGCAGGTGCAGATCGCCGGCGGGCTCGCGCGCGAGGTGCGCGTCTTCATCCAGCCCGACCGGATGCGCGCCACCGGCGTCAGCGCCCAAGAGGTGCTGGGCGCGCTGCAGCGGCAGAACCTGGAGGTCCCCGCCGGGCGGCTGGAGAGCGGCGCGCAGGAGCAGCTGGTGCGCGTCACCGGCCGCATCGTCCGCCCCGAGCAGTTCGCGCGGGTGATCGTGGCCAACCGCGAGGGGCAGCCCGTGCGCCTGGCCGACGTGGCCCGCGTGGAGTACGGCACCGAGGAGGAGCGCTCGCTCGCCCTGGTGGACGGCACCCGCGCGGTGTCGCTCGACGTGCTGAAGGTGTCGGGCGCCAACACCGTGGCGGTTGCGGACGGGGTGAACGAGGCGGTGGGCCGGATCCAGGCGGCGCTCCCCGCGGGGACGCGGCTGAACGTGATCCGCGACAACTCGATCACCATCCGCCGCTCGGTGGACGACGTGATCCACGAGCTGATCCTGGGCGCCGTGCTCACGGTGATCGTGGTGATGCTCTTCCTGAACGACTGGAAGGCTACGGCGATCACGGCGCTGGCGCTGCCGGTGTCGGTGATCTCGTCGTTCATCCTGATGAACGCGCTGGGCTTCACGCTCAACGTGCTCTCGCTGATGGCGCTCTCGCTCTCCATCGGCATCCTGATCGACGACGCGATCGTGGTGGTGGAGAACATCGTGCGCCACCGCGAGCTGGGCCGCGACCACTTCACCGCGGCCAGCGTGGGCACGCGCGAGATCTTCCTGGCGGTGATGGCCACCACCCTCTCGATCGTGGCGGTGTTCGTCCCCGTGGCGTTCATGGGCGGGATCATCGGCCGCTTCTTCTACCAGTTCGGGATGACGGTGGCGTGGGCGGTGCTGGTGTCGCTCTTCGTCTCCTTCACGCTCACGCCGATGCTGGCGGCGTGGTGGGGGGTGGAATCGACCCACGGCGAGCACGCCCGGCCGCGCAACCCGCTGACGCGCGCCATCGGCCGCTTCAACGACTGGTTCGACCGGCAGGCGGGGAA
This sequence comes from Longimicrobium sp., assembly GCA_035630095.1. Taxonomy (GTDB): domain Bacteria; phylum Gemmatimonadota; class Gemmatimonadetes; order Longimicrobiales; family Longimicrobiaceae; genus Longimicrobium. Next base: position 5,623 of record DASQLJ010000030.1, on the reverse strand, counting down.
GTACCGCCGCCTGGTGGAGTGGGCGCTGGGGCACCGGAAGACGACGCTGGCGCTGGCCGCGGCGGCCTTCGTGGGGTCGATGATGCTCTTCCCGCTGATCGGCGGCGGCTTCATGCCCGACTCCGACAACTCGGAGTTCGCGGTGACCTTCGAGACGCCGGAGGGCTCGTCGCTGGGCTACACCCGCCAGCGCGCCGAGCAGATCGTGTCGCGGCTGCGCGCGCTTCCGGGGGTGGACTACACCTACACCACCGTGGGCGCCGGCGTGACCGGCACGGTGACGGCCGGCAACGTCTACGTGAAGCTGGTGAAGCCCGACGCGCGCGAGCGCTCGCAGGACGAGATCATGGTGGAGGCGCGGCAGGCGCTTGCCGGGACCTTCGGGACCACGGTGGCGGTGCTCGACGCCGGCGGCGTGGGCGGCGCGCAGAAGCCGATCCAGGTGCAGCTGCGCGGCCCCGACGTGCGCGAGCTCACCCGCATCTCGGGCGCGATCGCGGGGCGGATGAAGCAGATCCCCGGCGTGGTCGACATCGAGAGCTCGCTCGGCGCGCCGCGCCCCGAGTTCCGCATCGACGTGGACCGCGACGTGGCGAACGAGATGGCGCTGGACGTGGGGCAGATCTCGGGGACCGTGCGCCCGCTGCTGGCGGGGCAGACGGCCACCACCTGGCAGGACCCCACCGGCGAGGAGCGCGACGTGGTGGTGCAGGTTGCCCCCGAGCAGCGCACCTCGCTGGAGAGCCTGAGCGGGCTGCCGATCGCGACGGGGCGGCGCGACGCGGCCGGGGCGGCGGTGACGGTGCCGCTGGGGCAGATCGCCCGCATCGAGCGGGGGACCGCGCCGGCGCAGATCGACCGGCAGGACCTGGAGCGCGTGGCCACGGTCTCCGCCGGCACCGCGCCGGAGCTGTCGATCTCCGAGGCGTCGTCGCGGATCCAGGCCGGGATCGACGCGATGCAGCTTCCGGCCGGCTACTCGGTGACCATGGGCGGCGAGACCGAGCAGATGCAGGAGACGGTGGGGTACGTGCTGGAGGCCATCATCCTGGCCGTGGTGCTGATCTTCCTGATCCTGGCGTCGCAGTTCGAGTCGTTCACGCAGCCCTTCGCCATCATGATGTCGCTGCCGCTGTCGCTGATCGGCGTGCTGATCGCGCTGCTGGTGACCGGCGACTCGTTCAACATGATGTCGATGATCGGCGTGATCATGCTGATGGGGCTGGTGACCAAGAACGCGATCCTGCTGGTGGACAACGCCAACGAGCGGCGCGCCGCCGGCAAGGACCGGCGCACCGCGCTGGTGGAGGCGGGCGAGGTCCGCCTGCGCCCGATCATGATGACCACGCTGGCGATGATCTTCGGCATGCTCCCCGTGGCCATGGCCATGGGCGAGGGGGGCGGCTTCCGCGCCCCGATGGCCCGCGCGGTGATCGGCGGGCTGATCACCTCCACCATGCTCACGCTGCTGGTGGTGCCGGTGGCCTACAGCTACTTCGACGACTTCGGCGGATGGATGAAGCGGCGGGTGATGTCGCCCGAGCGCGAGCACGAGCTCGAGGAGGAGCAGCGCCACGCCGGCCTCCTCCCCGAGCCCGCCTGGGGCGCCGACTGAGCCGTATCGTCCGACGGATTGGACGACGGTAGGAGAATGACGAACGGCCGCCCGGCGCAGCGATGCGTCGGGCGGCCGTTCCGTCGTCCCCAGCGCCGTTGGAATCTCACGCAGAGTCAGCAGAGTCAGCTGAGAACAGCTGTTGTTTCTGCTGACTCTGCGTGACATCCGTCTACATGCAGAGCTCCGTCTGGGGGCAGCCGAAGCGGGTGCAGTGGTAGCACGTCTGCGCGCCCTGGGTGATGGCGTACGACGGCGTGTCGCCCTCGCGGGCGGTCGGGAACGAGTCGATCTTCAGCTGGTCGACGTCCAGGCGCAGCTTGTTCAAGTCATCTCCGTGGGTTCAAGGATCGATGAAGAGCGCCGGCGCCCGTCCGGTGCCGCGGTGCCGGATCGCACTGCTCGACACGGCCCGGAACGCGCTCGTGCGGAGGCGCGGGCCGTCGGACGCCGGCGCGGGATCACGCCGCCGGCGCGTCTCCGCGGGCGCACGCCTCGCAGGTCGGCCCGAGGTACGTGCAGTGGTACCAGCAGGTGGGACGCGTGTTGGTGTAGGCGTAGTTCGCGTTCACCGTCCCGCGCGCATCCGTCTCCTGCGTGGTGAGGAACGACAGAACGGCGAGCGCGTCGGGGTCGAGGCGTAGCTTGCGCATGTGCCCTCGCGTGGTGTGGGTTTGGTCTGGAAAGGATGGATGCCGAGCCCGCAGGTCCCGTGCCGGGGCAACGCTGGAGCCGCGGCATCGCGCCCTTCCGGCCGCCCGAGGGGGTCCACCTCTCCCGTTCCGGGAAGAGGTTGCGGGGCGGGCACCCGGCACGCGGCGGTCAGTGTCTCACACGGATGGTTGCAGGCCGCGCCGGCACCCACCACACCCTCTCCCGCGAAGCGGGGGAGGGCGAGCGCTCTCAGGCGCGGGAGGGGGGCCCCGCGGCCTGGAGGGCGCACCCCCGCCGCCTGCCCCGCGACCGCGGTGGCGTAATCCCTGCGCACTCGCCGGAGCCTGTACTGCGCCCCGCCCGGCCGCCCCTTCGCGCCGCCACCGCTCGCCGGCGCCGGCCGTGGTCGTCGTGAGATGATGCCGACCGTTCGTAGCAGGAAGAGACACCCGTGACCTACACCGCCGCCGGTTCGGCCGCCCCGCGCGAAGCCGGAGCGCAGCCCGACCGGAACGCGGCCGAGACGCTCTTCGCCGGCCCGGGGGAGATGCGCGCCCTCTGCCGCGCCTTCGACTGGGGCTCCACCGCGCTGGGCCCGGTCGCGGCGTGGCCGCCCAGCCTGCGCACCACCGCCGGGATCGTGCTGGGCTCGCGCAACCCGATGTTCCTCTTCTGGGGCCCCGAGCTCGTGCAGCTCTACAACGACGCATACCGGCCCAGCCTGGGCGAGGGCGGGCGCCACCCGCGCGCCCTGGGGATGCGCGGGCGCGAGTTCTGGACCGACATCTGGGACACCATCGGCCCCCAGATCGAGCAGGTGATGACCACCGGCGAGGCGACCTGGCACGAGGACCAGTACCTCCCCATCGAGCGCAACGGGCGCCTCGACGACGTGTGGTGGACGTACAGCTACAGCCCGGTGCGCGGCGACGACGGCGTCGTCGCGGGGACGCTGGTCGTCTGCCAGGAGACCACGCAGCGCATCCTGGACGAGCGCGAGCGCGAGCGGCTGTGCGCCGAGACCGAGGCGGCCGAGCGGCGGTCCGCGCGCATCCTGGAGCAGGTGAGCGACGAGCACCTGACGATGGACGCCGACTTCCGCATCCTCACGGTCAACGCGGCGGCCGAGCGCGCGCTGGGGAAGGCGGCGGCGGAGCTCGTCGGCCTGACCCACTGGGAGGCGTTCCCCGCCTCGGCCGGCTCGGAGATCGAGCGGCAGTACCGGCGCGTGGCGGCCGAAGGGGTGGAGGCGCACTTCACCCACCACTACGTGGGCGAGGGATACGACCGCCACCTGGAGATCGACGCCTACCCGACGGACGAGGGCGGCGTCGCGCTCTTCTGGCGCGACGTGTCGGAGCGGGTGCGCGCGGAAGGCTCGCTGCGCGAGAGCGAGGCGCGCCTGCGGGCGATCTACGACGGGACCTACGAGTACATCGGCCTGCTGGCGCCCGACGGAACGCTGCTGGACGCGAACCGCGCCTCGCTCGAGTTCGCCCGCAACACCCGCGGCGACGTGGTGGGCCGCCCGTTCTGGGAGACCCCCTGGTTCACCCCCACTCCGGGCGCCCCCGAGTGGGTGCGCGAGGCGGTGACGCGCGCGGCGGCCGGCGAGTTCGTGCGCTTCGAGGCGGCGCTGCGGCGTCCCTCGGGCGAGATGACGGTGTTCGACATCTCGTTCCACCCGGTGCGCGACGAGCACGGCCGCGTGGTGCTGATCGTGCCCGAGGGGCGCGACGTCACCGAGCGCCAGCGCGCCGAGGCCGCGCTGCGCGAGAGCGAAGCGCGCTACCGGGCGCTGTTCGAGTCGCTCGACGAGGGGTTCTGCGTGATCGAGGTGCTCTTCGACGAAGCGGGGCGGCCGTACGACTACCTGTTCGTGGAGACCAACCCCGCCTTCGAGGCGCAGACGGGGCTGGTGGACGCGCGCGGCCGCGGCGCGCGCGAGCTGGTGCCCACGCTCGAGCCGCACTGGTTCGAGGTGTACGGCCGCGTCGCGTCCACCGGCGAGCCGGTGCGCTTCGAGAACGGCTCCGACGCGATGGGGCGCTGGTTCGAGGTCTACGCCTTCCGCATCGGCCGCGCCGAGGAGCGGCAGGTGGCGCTCCTCTTCCAGGACGTCAGCGCCCCGCGCGCGGCGGCGGCCGAGCGCGAGCGGCTCGTGCACGCGCTGGAGGTGGAGCGGTCGCGCCTGGCGTACGTCTTCCAGCGGGCGCCCGCGTTCCTGGCCGTGCTGCGCGGCCCCGAGCACGTGTTCGAGCTGGTGAACGACGCCTACCTGCAGCTCGTGGGGCACCGCGAGCTGGTGGGCCGGCCCGTGCGCGAGGCGCTCCCCGAGGTGCGCGAGCAGGGCTTCATCGAGCTGCTCGACGGGGTGCTGAACGGCGGCGAGCCCTTCGTGGGGCGCGAGGTGTCGGTCCTGCTGGCGCGGACGCCGGGCGAGCCTCCGGAGGCGCGCTACGTCGACTTCGTCTACCTCCCGCTGGTGGAGGCCGACGGCGTGCGCTCGGGGGTGATCGCGCACGGCACCGACGTGACCGCGCAGGTGCTGGCCCGGCGCGAGATCGAGCGGGTGCTGGCCGAGAGCGAGCGCGCCCGCGCCGACGCCGAGGCGGCCCGCGCCGAGGCCGAGGCCGCGAACCGCGCCAAGAGCGAGTTCCTGGCGGTGATGAGCCACGAGCTGCGCACGCCGCTCAACGCGATCGGCGGCTACGCCGAGCTGGTGGAGATGGGGATCCGGGGCCCGGTCACCGCCCAGCAGGTGGAGGACCTCCGCCGCATCCAGACCAGCCAGCGGCACCTGCTGGGGCTGATCAACGAGGTGCTCAACTACGCCAAGCTCGAGACCGGCACCGTCCACTACGAGGTGGAGGACGTGCCCCTGCGCCAGGCGGTGGCGGCCGCGGAGTCGCTGGTGGCGCCGCAGGCGCGGGCGAAGGGGCTCACCCTGGCCGTGGTCCGCTGCCCGCGCGAGCTCGTCGCCCGCGCCGACGGCGAGAAGCTGCGGCAGATCCTGGCCAACCTCCTCTCCAACGCCGTGAAGTTCACCGACCGCGGCGGCCGCGTGGAGATCGCGTGCGAGGTGGAGGGGAGCCGCGTGCGCGTGGCGGTGACCGACACCGGCATCGGCATCCCCGCCGACAAGCTGGGGGCGATCTTCGACCCCTTCGTGCAGGTGCGCTCCGACCTCACGCGGCCGCACGAGGGCACCGGGCTGGGCCTGGCCATCAGCCGCGACCTGGCCCAGGGCATGGGCGGCGACCTCACCGCCGACAGCACCCTCGGCCAGGGCAGCGTCTTCACGCTGACGCTGCCGCGGGCGTGAGGCTCGGCCCCTCGCCACGGGAGGGACGG
>DASQLJ010000029.1:0-7468 GCA_035630095.1 Longimicrobium sp. | reverse complement strand
CACGCTCACGCCGCCGATGGCGATGAGGGTGATGAGCGACAGGAACCGCGTGCCGCGCCGCGACGCCAGGTAGCGCCGGCCGATGAACCATTCGAGGCTCACGCTGCGCTCCTCGTCCGCGGCCGGGAAGACGGGCCCCGGGACGGCCGGCTGGGGACACGGGAGTGGGGGCAGCCTTGCCTCCGGCGCGGGGACAGGGGACGGGGGACGGGGGACAGCCTGCCCGGGACATTCCGCATGGCAGGCTGTAACCTGTTGCGCCGCAACGGTTCCGGCCCACGGATCACGCCCGCGTTAGCGGCGCCGGAAGTTACGGGGATCGACCCGTCGACCTCCTGATTGCAAAGCAGGCGCTCTCCGACCCGGGCGAGGGCGGGACGGACGTCGACCGACGCGAGGGCACGGGACGCGGCACCCGGGCGCCGACCACGCCGACGCAGGTCCTGCTGTCCCCTGTCCCCCGTTCCCTGTCCCCCGGCGCTGTTCAACGCTCCTCCGGCCGCAGCGTGGGAAACAGGATCACGTCGCGCACCGACGGCTGGCCGCTCAGGATCATGCACAGCCGGTCGACGCCCATCCCGAACCCGCCGGTGGGCGGCATCCCGTACTCCAGCGCGCGGATGTAGTCGTCGTCGAGCTGCTGCGCCTCGTCGTCGCCCGCCTCGCGCAGGCGGAGCTGCGCCTCGAAGCGGCCGCGCTGGTCGATCGGGTCGTTCAGCTCGCTGTAGGCGTTGCACAGCTCCTTGCCGGCGACGATCAGCTCGAAGCGCTCGGTCAACTCGGGGTTGCCGCGCTTGGGCTTGGCCAGCGGCGACATCTCGCGCGGGTAGTCGGTGATGAAGATGGGCTGGATCAGCGTGGGCTCCACCAGCTCGCCGAACAGCTCGTCGATCAGCTTCCCGCGCCCCAGCTTCGCCGCCTCGGCGCGGTCGACGCCGAGCGCCACCACCTTCTCGCGCAGCGCGGCGTCGTCCAGCGCCTCCACGTCCACGCCGCCCACCTCGCGCAGCGCCTCGTACATGGTGAGCCGGCGGAACGGCGGGGTGAGCGAGATCTCGTTGCCCATGAAGACGATCGGCCGCCCGCCAAGCACCTCGCGCACCACGTAGCCGAGCATCTCCTCGGTGAGCTCCATCACCGCCTCGTAGTCGAGGTAGGCGGCGTAGAACTCCAGCATGGTGAACTCGGGGTTGTGGAAGCGGTCGATCCCCTCGTTGCGGAAGTCCTTGCCGATCTCGTACACGCGCTCCATCCCGCCCACGATCAGCCGCTTGAGGAAGAGCTCGTCCGCGATGCGCAGGTAGAGGTCGGTGTCGAGCGTGTTGTGGTGCGTGACGAACGGGCGCGCCGTGGCGCCGCCGTACACCGCCTGCAGCACCGGCGTCTCCACCTCCACGAAGCCGCGCTCGTCCAGGAACCGCCGCAGCGCCGTGACGACCCGCGCGCGCAGCACGAACACCTCGCGCACCTCGGGGTTCACGGCCAGGTCGGCGTAGCGCTGCCGGTAGCGCTGCTGCACGTCGGTAAAACCGGAATGGACGCGGCGCTCGCCGGTCTCGGCGTCGATCTCCTCCTTGCCCAGCGGCAGCGGGCGCAGCGACTTGGCGAGCAGGGTGAACGCGCGCACGCGCAGCGACACCTCGCCGCTCCTGGTGCGGAAGAGCGTCCCCTCTGCGCCCACCCAGTCGCCCAGGTCCAGCAGCCCCAGCAGGTCGTAGCTGTCGGCCAGGTCGTCGATGCGGAAGAAGAGCTGGATCTTCCCCGTGCGGTCGGCCACGTGGGCGAAGGTGCTCTTTCCCATCTTGCGCTTGCTCACCACCCGCCCGGCGATGCGGACCACGTCGTCCGGCCCCTCGGCGGCCGACTCCGCGTCCTTCGCCTCATCCCAGTCGCGGTAGAGGAACAGCGCGTCCGCCGCGGCGTGCGTGGGCTCGTAGCGGTAGGCGTACGGCTCCACGCCGCGCTCGCGAAGCCGCTCCAGCTTGGCGATGCGGTCCGCGACCACGCGCTCGTCCGACCCGCCCTCGGTGCCCTGGCCCTGCTGCTGCTCCGTCACCTGTGCCTCTGTATCCGTCATCGGTTGGTCTGATTCATCTCGTCACGCCAGACTCCAAGTGCCCAGTGCCCAGTCTCCAATTCCCAGCCTTTGTTGTTTACCTGGCACTGGGGACCGAGGACCGGGCACTTCCGTTCCTTCACGCCATCTGCGTCGCCCCGAACTCGCGAAGATACGCCTGGATGAAAGGATCCACGTCGCCGTCCATCACCTTCTGCACGTCGGGGATCTTCAGCTCGGTGCGATGGTCGTTCACCATCGTGTACGGCTGGAACACGTACGAGCGGATCTGGCTGCCGAAGGCGATGTCGGTCTTCGTGTTCTCCAGCTTCGACTTCTCCTCCGCCTGCTCCTCCAGCGCGCGCTGGTAGAGCGCCGCCTTCAGCATCTTCATGGCGGTCGCGCGGTTCTTGTGCTGGCTGCGCTCCTGCTGGCAGGCCACCACGATCCCCGAGGGGAGGTGGCGCAGCCGCACCGCGGACGACGTCTTGTTCACGTGCTGGCCGCCCGCGCCCGAGGCGCGGTACACGTCCATCTCCACGTCTTCCGGGCGGATGTCGATGGTGATCGTGTCGTCCACCACCGGGTACACGAAGACGGACGCGAACGAGGTGTGCCGCCGCGCCGCGCTGTCGAACGGGCTGATGCGCACCAGGCGGTGCACGCCGCGCTCGGCCTTCAGGTAGCCGTAGGCGTACTGGCCGGTGATCTCGAGCGTGGCGTCCTTGATCCCCGCCTCCTCGCCTTCCTGCCAGTCGAGCAGCTCCACCGAAAAGCCGTGGCGGTCGGCCCAGCGCTGGTACATGCGCGCCAGCATCTCGGCCCAGTCCTGGCTCTCGGTGCCGCCGGCGCCGGGGTGGATGGTCACCAGGGCGGCGCGGCCGTCGTCGGGGCCCTGCAGCATCATGCGCAGCTCCAGGTCGGCCATCGCCGGGCCGATCGACTCGGCGTCGCGCCGCACCTCGGCCAGCATCTCGGGGTCGTCCTCGCCCTCGAGCAGCTCCAGCATCTCGCCCAGCGAGACGGCCTTCGCGTTCAGCTCGTTCCACGGGTCGGACCACGCCTTGAGCTTGTTGGCGTCGTCGATCACCTCGCGCGCGGCGTTCTGGTCGTTCCAGAACCCCGGGTCGGCCATCCGCGCCTCGAGCTGCTTTATGCGTTCTTCTTTGCTGTCGAGGTCAAAGAAACCCCCTCAGCTCGGCGAGCCTTTCGCGGTTCGTATCCAGGATCGAGCGGATGTCTGCGATCGACATTGGGTCTCGGCGTCAGTCGTGAGTAGCGGTTCTGCGTCTGGTTCCAGCAACGACAAGGGCCGTCCGCCTGGGACGGCCCCGTTGTATACCCGCAAGAATATTACCCGGTCCCGGAGGCCGCAGCAACGGGAAGGTTACCAGCGAACAGGTGCGGAAGTGATCTAAAAGACTTGCTGCCCCTTCGCCAGGATCTCGTTCAGCGCCTCGCGGAAGTACGGCGTGGTCTTCGCCATCTCCTGGCCCACCTGCCCAACGTACTCCTCCCAGCTCTTCTTGATCTCCTCGGTGAACTCGCGGCGCAGCGTGCCGGCCGCCAGCGCGCTGTCGCGCCGGTCCGGGAAGTACGTCACGATGTCGCTGATCAGCGCCCGCGCCAGGCGCCGCGCCTTGCTCGCCGGGTCCGACGCGCCGAACGGAGACGGCGCACGCGCCGGCGCGGCGGCAGGAGCAGGGGCCGGAGCCGGCGTCGCGGCCGGGGCCGCGGGAGCGGACATCGGGGCCGCGGGAGCCGGCGTTGCAGCCGGAGCCGGCGATTCCACGCGCGCGGGCGCGGCCTGCGGCGCGGGAGCCGCGACAGGCGTCGGCGCGGACACGGGCGCGGACGCCGCCACGGGCGTCGGGGCGGACGCGGGAGCCGGCGTCGTCGCGGCGGCCGGAGCGGACGCGGCCGGCGCGGCGCCGTCGGCGGACGCGGCGACCTCGAACACGGCGCGGCAGATGGAGCAGCGCGCACGCACCCCGCCCGCCGGCACCTTGCGCGGGTCCACGCGGAAAACGGTCTTGCAGCTCGTGCACTGAACGTTCATGAAAGCGATCCGTGTGCTTTCGGAAAGGCGATTCTGCCGTGGGATCGGGGCCGGCTAAGCTACGCGCCGCCCGCCTCGCGCGCCACCGCCGCGGGCGCGACGGCGACGTACCCGGGGTCCGAGGGCCCCGCCGCGGCCGCGGTGTCCGCCGGGGCGGCGGGGATCGCCTGCGCCCCCGGCTCGTCGGGCGACGGCGGAGGCGCGTCCGGGAGCGGCTCGTTCTCGGCGTGCGCGGCCACCATGGCGAGCGGGTCCTGGCTGACCAGCGAGCGGGCGAACGCCTCCTGCTCGAAGCGGGGCTGGTCGGTGCGGCGGTCCACCACGTAGATCGAGCCGGTGAAGGTCTTGGCGTACGCCTTCATCTCGGTGGCCAGCTCGCTGATCTGCGCCGTGTGCACGAAGGTGCGGTGCTCGTTCGTCACCACGCCGATCGACAGCGTCATCAGCGGCACCTGGTACACCTCGCCGCGGCGGTCCTTGCCCACGAAGTAGCCGCGCTCGCGGTCCTCCTCGGCGTACTGCAGCGCGATCAGCTCGTTGAACACGCCGATCACCTCCTCGCAGCACATCCGGAAGTCGTCCAGCGGCGCGTTGAAGATGAAGTCGTCGCCGCCGATGTGGCCCACGAACGCCGCCGGGCTGTGCGCGCGCACCACCTCGCGCAGGATCCGCGACAGGATCAGGATCACCCGGTCGCCGTGCACGTAGCCGTAGCGGTCGTTGAACTCCTTGAAGTGGTCCAGATCGGCGTAGCACACGGCGAACTTGCCGCCGCCGCGCAGCCGCTCGGCGATGTCGCGCTGGATCTGCACCGTGCCGGGGAGGAGCGTGGTGGGGTGCACGCTCACGTCGCGCTCGGCGCGCGCCACCGCCAGCTTCAGCCGCAGCAGCACCTCGCGCCCGTGCCCGTGCAGCACCTCGTCGGCGCCGGCCTCCAGCGCCGCGGCCGCCAGGTCCTCGTTCCCTTCCTTCTCCCCCATGTACATCACCACGGGGACCACCGAGGTGAAGGCGTCGTGCTTCATCTGCCGGCACAGCGCCAGCGCGGCGTCGCCCGGGGGCGTGGCGTCCACCACCAGCGCCGCGGGGTAGGTGCGGCTCACCCGCGCGTGGATCTCGTGCGCGTCGTGCACCTCCAGCACCGGGTACCCCGCGGCCGCGGCGAACTCGCGCACGGCGTCGGGCGCGGCACGGCCGTGCGAAGAGTGGTGCAGAAGCACGCGCTGGGGCATCGGGCGGGACCGGAAGAAAGAAAGAGGGGGATGCGGCAAAGCTAATGGCGCCCGTAACCCGTTGTCAAACAAACCGGATCGGCGGGCGCGGGGGCGCTTCGCCTCAGGCCGTCGGCGTGGCCTCGTCGATCAGCAGGATGGGGATGTTCTCCCGCACCTCGTAGCGCAGCCTGCACGCGTTGCACACCAGCGCCTCGGGCTCCGTCTCGTGCACCAGCTCGCCCTTGCAGCGCGGGCAGACGAGCAGCTCCAGCAGCCACGGTTCGATCACTTCCTCTGCTCCTCGGGAAGGGTGAAGCCCAGCCGGTTCAGCTCCAGGGCGTTCTTGCGCCACCGCGGCAGCACCTTCACCCACAGGTCCAGGTACACCGGCGCGTCCACGAACTCCTCCACCTTCGCCCGCGCCGCCTGCCCCAGCCGCTTGATGGCGCTGCCGCCCGAGCCGATCAGGATCGCCTTCTGCGTGGGCCGCTCCACGAAGATCACGGCGCGAATGAAGATCGGCGAGCTGCTCTCGCGGAACTCCTCCACCTTCACCGCCACGCTGTACGGCACCTCCTTCTCGTACTGCTCGAAGATCGTCTCGCGCACCAGCTCGGCCACGAAGAAGCGCACCGGCTGCGAGCTGACGTCGTCCTCGGGGTAGAGGTAGGGCGAGTCGGGGAGCTGGCGGACGATGGCGGCGCGCAGCGCGTCCACACCCTCGCCCGTCTCCGCCGACACCTCGATCGCCTCCATCCCCAGCCGCTCCCTGGCCCACGCGCGCACCGTGGCGCGGTCGGCGGCCCCGGCCACGTCGATCTTGTTCGACACCACCATCAGCCGGGGCGCGCGGCGCACCAGGTCGAGCACGTCCTCCCGCAGCGTGGGGAGGCCGCGGGCGGCGTCCACCAGCAGCAGCACCACGTCGGCGTCGGTGATCACCTCGGTGGCCTCGTGCATCATCGCCCGGTGCAGCAGGTAGCGCGGGTCCACCAGCCCCGGCGTGTCCACGAACACCATCTGCACGCCGTCGCGCGTGTCGATGCCCAGCACCCGTTCGCGCGTGGTCTGCGCCAGCGGCGTCACGATGCTGAGCTTCTGCTCCACCATCCGGTTCATCAGCGACGACTTCCCCACGTTGGGAAAGCCCACCAGCGCCACGGTCCCGGCTTTCGTGGGCGTGGCGGGTGATGGGGACGTCGCCGGCGTCGCGGCCGTGTCTTCGTTCTCCTGCGTCATGCGCGGAATAGTACCCTTCTCGCCAGCCGCCGCAATGGCTGGAGCGATTTTGCCGAACGGCGACGGACGGTTTGGGCGTGCCCCCGCTGCGCGGGGTCGGGCTGCGCGCTGCGTAGGGCACGATACCGCCGTGCCCAACGCAGCCGGGCCCCCGCCGCGCCAGGCGCCGCAGCGGATCCGCGTCGCTCGAGCTCGCGCGGCGGTGTCCCGGCCCTCCGGGCGCGCATCCCTCACGCTTCCGTCGTCACGCCGGCCCCCCTCCACGCGTTGTTCCGCTCAAACCACCGTCCTGCCCGCCGTCCTTCCACTAGCAAGCACCGATGCGCCTGACCCTCCGCGCCTGCGCCGCCGCCGCCGCCGCCCTGTCGCTCGCCGGCTGCACCTCGTGGCAGCCGCACGCCGCGCTCACGCCGTCCACCGAGTTCCGCGGCGATGCGCGCGTCACCCGCACCGACGACGCCGTGCTCGTGGTCCGGTCCCCCGCGATCGCCGGCGATACCCTCACCGGCGGCCTCGCGGCCGCCCAGCGCGTCGCCATCCCCCTCTCCGACATCCGCGCCGTCCACACCCGCCGCCGCGACATGGGCCGCACGATCCTGGCGCTCGGGGTCGCGGCGCTCCTCGGCCTCTACATCCACTCCGAAGGCAGCCACACAGTCGTCGACTGACGAGCCGACAATGGCCAATCGCGCGCCCCGCCGCGTCAGCGTGATCGCCAGCCGGTAGTCCGCGAAGGCGGACTTCGTGTAGTCGTTGCCGCGAATTCATTCGCCCTTTCCGCCGCGCCCGCCTCGCGCCACGTCGGCCTGGCTCCCGATTCCCCGTCTCCCCGGCCACGCCGACCTCCACCCCGCCCCACCGCCCGCAGGCCCCGCCGACCGCCCCTCTCCCAGTCGGTTT
>DASQLJ010000028.1:0-4382 GCA_035630095.1 Longimicrobium sp. | reverse complement strand
CTGGTGGGCGTCCAGCGCGTCATCGTCGAGCCCGTCTCGGGGATGGTGGCGGAAGGTGACGATGCCGAGCTGAGCGGGGGTCAGCACCTCCCACTCGGGCGAGCCGCGCAGCTCGTCCTCGGCGATCTCCGCCAGGTCGATCCCCCGGTCCACCGCGGCGCGGAAGGCGGCGAGGCCGAACGTCTGGATCGACAGCCACAGCTTGAGCGCGCGGAAGCCGCGGGTGAGCTGCACCCCCCAGTCGCGGAAGTTCACCTCCTCGGCCGAGAGGTCCGAGTCCTTCAGGTACTCCGGCACCTCCCGGAAGGTGTCGCGCAGCGCCGCCCCGTCGCGCACCAGGATCGCCGCGCACTCGTACGGCTGGAAGAGCCACTTGTGCGGATCCATCGACACCGAGTCCGCCTCGCCCAGGCCGGCGAGGAGCGCGCGGCCCCGCTCCGTGAGCGCCGCGGCGGCGCCGTACGCGCCGTCCACGTGCAGCCACGCGCCGGCCAGGCGGCAGGCGCGCGCGACCTCCGCCAGCGGATCCACCGCGCCGGTGTTCGTCGTCCCCGCGCTGGCGACCACGGCGAACGGCACCAGCCCCGCGCGCGCATCGACCTCCATCGCCCGCTCCAGCGCCGCCACCTCCAGCCGGAACGCATCGTCAGACGGGAGGAGCCGCAGCCGCTCGGGCGCGAACCCCAGCACCCGCGCCCCGCGCGCGATGGACGAGTGCCCCTGGTCGCCCGCGTAGATCACCGCGCGCCCGAAGTCGCCGCGGCCGAAGCGGCGGTCGCGGGCCACGGCCAGCGCGGTGAGGTTGGCCATGCTGCCGCCGCTCACGAACGCGCCGCCCGCGCCCTCCGGGAGGCCGCAGAGCGAACGCAGCCAATCCGCCGCCACCAGCTCCGCCTGCGCCGCGCCCGACGCCGTGGCCCACGCGCCGTTGAACGGGTTGAAGCCGCTCGCCAGCGCGTCGGCCATGGCGCCCACGAAGTTGCCGGGGCCGGGCACGTACGCGAAGAAGCGCGGATGGGCGACGTGCGACATCGGCCCGAGCACGTCGCGGGCGGCCCGCTCCAGCGCCGTGCGCCAGCCCACGCCCTGCTCCGGCGCCGGCTCGCGCAGCCGCGCCTCGAGCGCGGCGCGCGTTTCGACCCCGTGCACCGGCGCGTCGTGCAAGCCCGCGAAGTGCTCCACCAGCAGGTCCACCACGCGGTACCCCATCGCGCGCATCTCCTCGGGCGAGAGCTCCAGGCGTGCGTCGGGCGGGGCGTGCGTCATCGGGTGCGGTCGCGAGCGGGCGGTGGAAACGGCGGGGACGGGGGAAGATACGCCGCCGGCGCCGTTCATCAACCGAAACGCCGTGCGGCGGACGCGGGCACGGGCGTTGCGACCGCGCCGCCCCGTTCGCATCGCTCACCCACAGCCGGAGCCCGCGCCTTGGCAACCGACCGCGAGCCACCCTTCGAGGGCGGCTCCCAGCCCGTGAAGCAGGTGACGGACCCGATCCCCCCCAGCCGCGCCAGCCCCCGCGCCGGGCTGATGCTGGGCCTGGTCGTCCTCTTCCTGCTGGCGGGCCTCGTCTTCGTCTTCAGGCTCTTCGCCGGCTGAGCGCGCTCGCACCTGGCGCGTCGGAAGACATCGATCCGGGGCGGACGTGAGCCATTTCGCCGCCGTTCGCCGAGGAAACGCTGCACCGTGGGAGGCAGGGATGTACAGCAAGCGCTTCGTGGCCGCCGCCGCCGCCGTGCTCGCCGCCTGTGGCGACGCCGGATCGCCCACCCTGGCGCGGACCGCCGCCGGCCCGGGGGCGCAGGTGGTGCTCAACCAGCGGTTCGACCTGGAGACCACCGCCGCGAACCCTTGCCTGGGGCCGGGGAACTTCGTGGAGCTTTCGGGGACGCTGCACCTGCTCTTCCACGTCACCACGGACGAGGCGGGCGGCACCCACATCTTCTCCCACGCCAACGCGCACTACGACGGCGTGGACCCGGCGACCGGCATCCGCTACGTCCAGAACTCCATCCGCACCTCGCATAGCAACACGCTCGCGAGCGGCGCCACCAACACGACGCTCACCGTCCCCCGCGTGCTGGTGGCGCAGGGCGACACGCCCAACTTCACCGTGTTCGAAACGTTTCACCTGACGACGAACTCCAACGGCGTAGTGACGGCGACGCACGCCGAGCAGCGCTTCGAGTGCCGCGGCTGACCTGAACGGCACGGAAGGGTTTCACGCAGAGTCAGCGGAGTCAGCAGGGAGTCAGCGGAGTCGGGGGAGGGAGCTGCAGTGGACAGGATCCATCCCCGGCCCCTTCTCGCCTCCGCTTTTTCTGTTTCCTCTGCTAACTCCGCTGACTCTGCGTGAAACTCGCAGTAAGCGCCCGCCTCCGCGCCGACACCAGCGGGAGACACCGTGCCGTTGCCCGACACACACGTTTCGGGCGCTTGTCCGGCGAGTGTGCACGCGGCTAAATTTCGGGATGCCCGCCCCACCTGCCGCGCTCCGCCGCTGGGTCTTTCCCGGACCCGCCGACCAAGCCCGCGTCGACCGCCTCAGCACCGAGTTGCGCCTGCCGCCCGCCCTCTGCCGCCTGCTGGTGCAGCGCGGCTACGGCGAGCCCGCGGCGGTGCGCGACTTCCTGCGCCCGCACCCCGGCCACATCCACGCGCCGCTGGGCCTGGCCGGTATGGACGCCGCGGTCGAGCGGATCGTGCGCGCCGTCCGCGCCGGCGAGACGATCCTGGCGCACGGCGACTACGACGTGGACGGGATCTGCTCCACCGCGCTGTTCGTGCGGGCGCTGCGGATGATGGGGGCCCGCATCGAGGCCTTCGTCCCCCACCGGCTGGAAGACGGCTACGACCTCTCCGACGCCGGCCTGCGCGCCGCCGCCGCCGCGGGCGCCACGCTGATCCTCACCGGCGACTGCGGGATCGTGGCGCACGAGGCGGTGGACCGCGCGCGGGCGGCGGGGATCGACGTGATCGTCACCGACCACCACACCCCCGGGCCCACCCTCCCCGACGCGGCCGCCGTGGTCAACCCCAACCGGCGCGACTGCGGCTACCCCGACAAGTCGCTGGCCGGCGTGGGCGTGGCCTACAAGGTGTGCTGCGCGGTGGCCGACGCGCTGGGCTTTCCCGCCGAGCGGCTGCACGCCTTCCTCGACCTGGTCGCCGTGGCCACCATCGCCGACCTGGCGCCGCTCACGGGCGAGAACCGCGCGCTGGTGCGCTGGGGGCTCAAGATCCTGCCGCAGACGCCCAACCCGGGCCTGCGCGCGCTGATCAAGATCACGGGGCTGCTGGGGAAGGAAGACATCAGCGCATCGCAGGTGGGGTACGTGCTGGCGCCGCGCATCAACGCCGTGGGGCGGATGGGCGAGGCGCTGCGCGGCGTGCGCCTGCTCCTCACCGACGACCCGCGCGAGGCCGAGGCGATCGCCGCCCAGCTCGAGGCCGAGAACCGCTGGCGCCAGACGGTGGACGGGCAGACGCTGAAGGAGGCGCTGGGCGCGCTGGAGCGCACCTTCGACCCCGAGCGCGACTACGGCGTGGTGCTGGCGCACGACGGCTGGCACCCGGGGGTGATCGGCATCGTGGCGAGCCGCGTGGTGGAGCGCATCCACCGCCCCACCGTGCTGATCGCGCTGGCCGGCGGCGTGGACGGGAAGGGGAGCGCGCGGTCGATCGGCGGCTTCCACCTGTACGAGGCCATCCGCGCCTGCGGCGAGCACCTCACGCGCTTCGGCGGGCACCGCATGGCGGCCGGGTGCTCCATCCGCCCCGAGCGGGTGGACGGCTTCCGCGAGGCGTTCAACGCGCACGCGCACGCCGTGCTGCGCCCCGAGCACCTGGTGCCCGAGGTGCGCATCGACCTGGAGGTCGAGCTGCACCACGCCGACGAGTCGCTCGCGCGGATGCTGCGCCACGCCGGCCCCTTCGGCGCGGGGAACGCCACGCCGGTGTTCGCGGCGCGGCGCGTGGGCGTGGTGGGCGAGCCCCGCATCGTGGGCCAGAACCACCTCAAGCTCACCATCGCCGCCCACGGCAAGTCGATGGACGCGATCGGCTTCAACATGGGCGAGCGCGGCCAGGAGCCGTGGCTCCCCGGCGGCCAGGTGGACGTCGCCTTCAAGCTCGAGGAGAACCACTACAACGGCCGCACCTCGCTCCAGGCCAACATCGTCGACCTGCGCCCAGCGGAGTGAACCGGCAGGGATTTCGCCCGCGGAGAGGGCGGTGCTCGATCAATCGGGCAGTTCGGGGTCGCCGCGGAGAATCGGGATTTGGGAGTGGCGGACGGTGAGGATGACGATCTCGTCGGGATCGATCCGATAGATTACGCGATTACCTGCCGTGCACGATCTCACGCAGGTCGTCCAGGCTGCGCT
>DASQLJ010000027.1:0-12056 GCA_035630095.1 Longimicrobium sp. | reverse complement strand
CGGCGTGTCAGCCGTGCGCCGCCTTCTTCAGCAGCGACATCTGCGCGGTGTGCGCCACGTTGTGTTGCACGATGCCGTGCAGAAGCACGTAGAAGCTGACGCCGGACCCCAGCGGGCGGTCGCGCGCGTCGCCGAGCACCGCGTCCAGCCGCCCGTCGGCGAAGCCCTCGACGGCCGCGATCAGCGCGCGGAACGACGCCTCGAGCATCTCGGTGGCCCAGCGCCAGTTCTCGTCGCTGGCCTCGGGCTGCGGCGGCCAGTCGCCGTCCGCCGGCTCGCGCGACACGCCGGAGGCGAGGCGGCGCAGCACCTCGCGGTTCCACGACGTCATGTGCAGCACGATCTCCCAGATCGTGTGCGCCTGCGGGAGGGGGCGGTGCGCCGCCTGCGCGGGCGTGACGCCTGCCAGCACGTCGCTCACGTTCGATCCGTACCACGGGTCGCCGTCCCACAGCCGGCGAAGCTGGTCGGCGATTCGTTCGATCTCGGTCACGCGCGCCTCGGTCGGTTTCGCGGGGGTGGATGGACGATCAGCCGGGCGTGAGGCTGGTGAGCAGGACCATGGCGACGAACAGCGCCATGTTGAGCACCGCGACGAACTTCTGGTACGAAGGACGGCCGATGGCGGCGCCGCTGACCTGGACCAGGAAGAACACGCCCTCGAACACGCGGTCCATGTTGATCGGGGGATCGCCCGAGATCACCACCGAGCGCACGGCGTTGAGCAGGGGCACCGCCGCCACGAAGCCGAAGAACCAGCGGTGGTTGGCCAGGAAGTGCGCCTGCAGGTCGATCTCCCCGTCGCCCTCGAAGGTGGGGAGGAGCACCACGGCGCTCAGGTACAGCGCGATCGGCGTGAGCAGGAAGAAGAGGAAGGCGAAGAAGTTCGCCGACACCGCCCGGCCGACGCTGAACGTGCCCCACCAGAACTGCACCTGCGCGAGGAACACCATCAGCACGGCCAGCCCCCACACCCACCAGAAGCGCACGCGCAGCCGGTCCACCAGCAGGTTGCCGACGCCGGCCAGCACGTGCGAGATCCCCAGCCCCACCACGATGGAGACGAGGACCGAGAGGTATTCCGCGGTGCTCACGGCGCCCCGTGCGCGGAGACCTCGCGCGTGCGTCGACTCGGGCTGCGGCGTGTGGGAACGAGCATCGACTCGGGGCGGGGGAAGGGAAGACGTCCGGCGAGCGCATCAATTCATCGCCCCGACCCGCCGCCGTCAAGCGCCGGCACTCGACGGCGACGCGAGATCCCGCCGGCTGTCCCCTGTCCCCTATCACCCGTCCCCTCTCCGGCCCGATCCAGAAAACCTTTCCTCCCGCACGGCATCCGTCCTAGATTCAACCGACACGCCCAGGCACCCCGAGCCCCGATCCTTCCGCCATGCCCGTCAGCGTCGGCGTTCCGAAAGAAACCGCGCCCCTCGAGCGGCGCGTCGCGCTCGTCCCCGAGACGGTGCAGAAGCTGGTGAAAGCCGGGATCGAGGTGGTGGTGGAGCGCGGCGCCGGCGAGGCGGCGTTCGTCAGCGACGCCGAGTTCGAGCAGGCCGGCGCGCGCATCGGCGGGCGCACGGAGGTGTACGGCGCGCGCGTGATCGCCCGCGTGCAGCCGCCCCCCGCCGACGAGATGGAGATGCTGGCGGCCGAGCACGTGCTGATCGGCTTCCTGCGCCCGCTGGACGACGCGCCCGGCGCGGCGCGGCTGGCCGAGACCGGCGTCACCGCGCTGGCGATGGAGCTGGTGCCGCGCACCACACGCGCGCAGAAGATGGACGCGCTCTCGGCGATGGCCACCATCTCCGGCTACAAGGCCGTGCTGCTGGCCGCCGACTCGCTCCCCAAGTTCTTCCCCCTCCTCACCACCGCCGCGGGCACCGTACGCCCGGCCAAGGTGCTGGTGCTGGGCGCCGGCGTGGCCGGGCTGCAGGCGATCGCCACCGCGCGCCGCCTGGGCGCCGTGGTGAGCGCCTACGACGTGCGCGCCGCCGCCGCCGAGCAGGTGGAGTCGGTGGGCGCGAAGTTCGTGAAGCTGGAGCTGGACACCACCGGCGCGGAGGGCACGGGCGGGTACGCCGCCGCGCTCGACGAGGAACGCCAGCGCCGCCAGGTGGAGCTGCTGGTGCCGCACGTGGGCGACAGCGACGTGGTGATCTGCACCGCGCTGGTCCCCGGCATGCCCGCGCCGCTGCTGGTGAGCGAAGACGCCGTGCGCGCGATGAAGCCCGGCTCGGTGATCGTGGACCTGGCCGCGCCCAACGGGGGCAACTGCGCGCTCACCCGCCGCGGCGGCACGGCCGAGGAGGGCGGCGTGCGCATCTTCGGGCCGCTGAACCTGGCCGCCGAGATGCCGGTGCACGCCAGCCAGATGTACTCGCGCACCGTGGCGGCGATGATCACCGAGTTCGTGAAGGACGGCGCCTTCGTCACCGACTTCGGCGACGAGATCTTCAAGGGCGCCTGCGTCACCCACGCCGGCGAGATCCGCAACGACCGCGTCCGCGCGATGCTGGAGAAGCCGGCGGCGGTGTAGCGTGGAGCAATCGCCCGAAGCGAAGACGTGGCCGACCGTCTACGTGAAGACGTCGGTTTTCAGCTACCTCGCGGCGAATCCCAGCCGAGATGTGGTCACGCGTGGACACCAGGAGGCGACGCGTCGCTGGTGGGCCAACCGCGCGCGCTGGGACCTTCTCATCTCTTCTGCCGTGCTGATCGAGGTGATGAAGGGGGATCACGCTATGGCAATCAGACGTATGGAGCTTCTGGAGGGTGTCACCGCGGTTCCGGTGAACACTCCGGCGAGAGTACTCGCGGGGCGACTGCTCGGGAAGGGACCGCTCCCGCCCCAGGCCCGGGTCGATGCGGAGCACATCGCGGTTGCCGCGGTGAACGAGGCGGACTTTCTCGTGACGTGGAACCTGAAGCACATCGCGAACCCGGCCATGCGCAAGCGGATCGATGCGATCTGCCGCGTAGCGGGGTATGAGCCTCCGGTGATCTGTACGCCCGACGAGCTGATGGAGAGTTGACGATGCACCACGACCCGATCGTAGAGGAGGTCCACCGCATCCGGCAGGAGCTGCTGGAGGAATTCGGCGGGGACGTCGATGCGCTGATGGACGAGGCGAACCGGCGGCTGCTCAGCGGTGAGTTCGGGGAGTTCAAGGTCGTCCCGCGCGCCCCGAAGGCGGCACGGGGGGGCCTGGACCGCGAGCGCGAGTAGGAGCCGCGGCGAAGGATGGAGTTTTCCGAGATTGAACGCGCCGCGCTCCAGCTCGCGCCGGACCAGCGCTCGCGCCTCATCGAGCGGCTGATGGATTCTCTGGATGGCGAGGAGGACGGCGGGCGGTGGATCGACGTGCGCGCCGAGCAGGCGTGGATGGTGGAAGTACAGCGCAGACACGACGCGATCGTACGAGGCGACGTGAAACTGATCGATCACGACGACGTCGTGCGGCGCCTCACCGCCCGATTCGGCGATCCGGCCGGCGAGGAAGAATGACCGACGACATCAACCTGGTGGAGAAGGCGGCGCTGTCGCTGACGGAGGCGTCGCGGGCGCGGCTGGCGCGGGCGCTGCTGGCCGGGCTCGCCCCGCGCGACCCCGACACCGCCGCGTGGTTCGGCCCCGCCGCCGAACTGGTGGACGCCTACCTCGCCGACGTGCAGGGCGCCGCGCCCGCGCCGCCGGCCGGCGTGGGCGTGGCCGGCGAGCCGCACGACGCGCGGCTGGACGACGAGGCCACCCTCGCCGAGATCCGGCGCCGCCGCCACGAGATCGAGAGCGGCGAGGTCTCGCTCTTCGAGGACAGCCTGATCGTCTCCGAGCTCAAGCGGCGCCTGGGGCTCGACCGATAGGGCAGGGCAGGAAGGCGGTTCGGCAGTCCCACCTCAAACGTCACCCCATCCCTCGCCATGGCCATCACCCTGCTGTTCGTGTTCGTGCTCGCCGCGTTCGTCGGGTACTTCGTGATCACGAAGGTGCCGCCGCTGCTGCACACGCCGCTGATGTCGGCCACCAACGCCATCAGCGGGATCTCGCTGGTGGGCTCGCTGGTGCTGGCCGGCGCCGACCGCGGCACGCTGGCCACGCTCCTCGGCTTCATCGCGGTGACCGCGGCGACCATCAACGTGGTGGGCGGCTTCCTGATCACCGACCGCATGCTGAAGATGTTCAAGCAGCGGCTCCCCGGCGGTCAGGCGGGCGGCTCCGAGGTGGCCGCGCCGGGCCAGGAGAAGCCCTGATGCTCGCGCTCCTCCTCCAGCTCCCCGAGACCGCCGGCCACGCCGCCGCGCCCGGGCCCGGGATGGGCCTGCGCGACGTGGGGATCCAGCTCACCTACCTGGCGGCCGGCGTCCTCTTCATCCTGGGGCTGTACTCGCTGACCAAGCCGGCGCGCGCGCAGCGGGGGATGCAGCTCGCGGCGCTCGGGATGCTGCTGGCGGTGATCGGCACGCTGCTGCACCAGCACATTGTCCGCTTCGAGTGGATCATCGGCGGGCTGCTGCTGGGCACGGCGATCGGCTACCCGCTGGGGATGTTCGTGCCGATGACGGCGATGCCGCAGCGCATCGCGATCTCGCACATGTTCGGCGCGCTGGCGGCCACGCTGGTGGGCGTGGCGGAGTACCAGCTCCACGCGGCGGGCCCCTCGCACGCGACGATGGCCGCGCTGGGCTTCGAGGTGATGTTCGGCGCGCTGACCATCACCGGCAGCTTCATGGCGTTCGGCAAGCTGCAGGGGTTCATCACCGGCACGCCGATCACCTGGCGCGGGCAGAACGCCATCAACCTGACGCTGTTCGCCGCCACCTTCGGCATCTTCGCCTACCTGATCGTGAGCCCCGACCACCCGGTGCTCTTCTACGCGATGGTGGTGATGTCGCTGGCGATCGGGGTGCTGATGGTGCTGCCGATCGGCGGGGCCGACATGCCGGTGGTGGTGTCGCTGCTCAACTCGTACGCGGGGCTGGCGGCGGCGGCCACGGGGTTCGCCATCGGCAACACGGTGCTGATCGTCTGCGGCGCGCTGGACGGGGCGAGCGGCTTCCTGCTCTCGGTGCTGATGAGCAAGGCGATGAACCGCAGCTTCGGCAACGTGCTGTTCGGGGCCTTCGGCGCGGCGCCCACCGGCGCCGCGGCGGCCGAGATCGGCGACCGGCAGGTGCGCAGCGTGACCGCGGAGGACGTGGCCGTGCAGCTCGCCTACGCGCGCGAGGTGATCGTGGTGCCCGGCTACGGGATGGCGGTGGCGCAGTGCCAGCACCAGGTGCGCGAGCTGGCCAGCCAGGTGGAGAAGCGCGGCGGCACGGTGAAGTACGCCATCCACCCGGTGGCCGGGCGGATGCCGGGGCACATGAACGTGCTGCTGGCCGAGGCGAACGTGCCCTACGACCGGCTGTACGACCTGGAGGAGATCAACGACAAGTTCGAGCAGGCCGACGTGGTGCTGGTGATCGGCGCCAACGACGTGGTGAACCCGGCGGCCAAGAGCGACCCGGCGAGCCCGATCTACGGCATGCCGATCCTGAACGTGGACGCGGCGCAGAGCATCGTCGTCCTCAAGCGGAGCATGGCGGCGGGGTACAGCGGCGTGGAGAACGAGCTCTTCTACCACGACCGCTGCGCCATGCTCTTCGGCGACGCCAAGAGCTCGCTGCAGCAGCTGATCACGGACATCAAGGAAGTCTGATACCGGAGCGCCAGGTTGGTTCGGGAAAGTCTCAGGGAAGGTGGTGAGATTCTCCAACGATCTTTGATTCCGAACTGACGTATGCAAAGTGGTATGAAGCGTTCGCTGCCTGCGGGATGAGAGAAGCCCGCCCGGATCGCCCGGGCGGGCTTCGTCGTATCGGGGCTTCCGGCTTCCAGGCAGCCCCTCGCCTGGAACGTGTTCCGCCGAATGATTCGGATCCCCACGAAGTCCCGTTCCGCGAGCGGCTTACGTGAGGGATTCGCGCCCGGAGGGCCGAGACGCCGGCGCGCCCGCGTCTGCTACCGCGGGAGCGAGCGGGGCCATGGCGCGACGGCGGCTCGGCGCCGTTGGCAACGGCGGTATCGTTGCCTACGGCGCGCGAAGCCCGGCCCGGAGCGCAGCGGAGGGACACGCCCGGACCCGGCCCTTCCGTTCCGGGTCACGGCACCGACTTTTCGGACTCCGTATGAACGCCGGGTGGTCTAGCCGATGTGGATGAGCGCATCACGCCGGTCAGCCGCATCGCGGTAGATCTGGTCTGCCGAACGGTGGTCGGGAGCCGATACGGCGGACGGCATGTTGAGCAGCCCCGAGCTTACGTCCGCGCCAGCGGCTTCGAGGACCGCGGCGGCGAAATCCGCGCAGTTCATCGTCGTGGTGCCCCACATCCAGCCGATCGACCAGTTGTAGAACGTGGTCCCGGTCATCATGTAGGTGATCCGGCCCTTCGCGCCGGCGGCCCTGATCTCCTCGATCTTGACGAGCGCACCTGGATTCCGTTCCGGAAGATGCTATACGACTGGTAGCGCCCCGTGGGCAAGATCTTGTCGGGGAGGTCGTCGATGATCTGGCGGCTGTACAACAACCTGGTAAAGAAGTTGGACGGCTTGTACGCGCCCTCGGAGAAGTGTCCGCCATCGGTCCGTCGAACTCCGCACGAGCAGCAGTTCAGACTCATCCGAGCGAAACGATAGCGGAGATGCGACGTTCCGGCGTGCGCCTGATCCTGCCGTTCATCCTCGCCACGTTCGCCCTGGCGGGATGCGGGGGCGACTCCGCGCGCGACGACAGCGCGGACGGCGGTGGGGACAGCACCGTGGAGACCACCTGGGATGGATCGATCGAGGTGCTCCCCGGGGGCCCGGTCCGTTTCCCCGTGGGAGATGGCCCTCCGCCCTTCGACGTCGACGCTCCTCCCTCCGGTGTCGACTCCCCGTCCGTGGCCGTCGATGCGCCAGCCGCCCGCGACGACTCCCCGCGCGCCGCGAGCTGCGACCCGAACTACGACCCCTGCGTCCCGATCGACAGCGACGTCGATTGCGCGGGGGGCGGGGGCAACGGCCCGTCGTACGTGAGGGGGCCCGTGCGAGTGATCGGGAGCGACGACCCCTACCGTCTCGATCGCGACGGCGACGGCGTAGGGTGCGAGAGCTGAAGCACCGGACTAGGTCGATCGCGGGAAACCCGGCAAACCCGACGTTGGCACTCCCGCACAGCAGCTCGCACACGGGCGGCGGCGTGTTGACCGTGCCGCCGACTGAAACAGGCTGGCCACCCTCCTCGTCGGCGGGCGTCTGCAGGGCGAAGGAGAGGGGTGGCGACAGGCTCGGGGGGCTGCTCGGGGGGGCGCGGCCGCCGCCATCCCCACGTCATCGGGAGGTGCCTCCGCCTGCGGCGGTGCGTCGTCG
Source organism: Longimicrobium sp. (assembly GCA_035630095.1). GTDB lineage: Bacteria > Gemmatimonadota > Gemmatimonadetes > Longimicrobiales > Longimicrobiaceae > Longimicrobium. The sequence goes on along the minus strand of DASQLJ010000027.1, from coordinate 4,669 downwards.
GCTTCGCGCACCGGTCCTTCGGCGGTGTTGGCTTTCTTGCTGGGTACGTACTGTTCGCCGGGAGCCGGATCCTCCGAATCGCTCCGCTTCCGCTTCCGCTTCTGCCCCTTGTCGTTTTCGGGCCCACCGATGTTTCCAGGCCCACCGATACCACTCATACGTCCTTCGCGTCCCCCACGCGGTCGTGCTCAGCGGAGTGGCCGCGTCAGCCTCGCCGGTCTGGGGGGGGCCGACCTCGCGCTGGAAGCTCACCAGGGCGGCCCTGGGTGGCGTCGTCGAGGTTGTAGGTCACCTCGTCGGGGCCGAAGCCCAGGTTCCGCAGCCGCATCTGCACCCCGCTGACCTCCTCGATCGGGTTCAGCCCGCCGAAGTCGAGCGCCAGGGAGTAGTCGTCGCCCACGGTGAGGGTGCCCTTCCGGGCCAGCGGCGACAGGTACACCTGCAGCGTGCCGGTCGCGTCGGTGGTGCCGGTGAAGGGGGTGCCGTCCACCACCATCTGGAACGGCTGGTTGGCCCGCGGCGCGCCGTTGTCCAGGAGCTGGAGCCGGAAGACGGCCGGCACGCCGCGGTGGCGGTACACGTGCCGCAGGTCGGTGGCGCCCCGCAGCGTCTTCGGCTGCTTGTCGGGGATGACGATCACGTCGCCGGGCATCAGCGAGTTCATGTCGCTGCGGCTCTGCCGCAGCTCGGCGTTGGCGGGGTCGTCCCAGATGGTGCCGGCGAAGAAGCCGTACTGCTCCGAGAGCGAGATGGTGCTCTCGCCCGCCTGGACCACGTGCTGGATCGGCATGAAGGGGGGATGGCGGGCGGAGGGAGACGCGTGGCGCGGCGGTACTGGACGGGTTTCGGTATGGATGGGTCATGACGGGGAACGACTGCAGTATAGGCGCGCGTCCACCCGGGCAACAAGCGAGCCGTTCGCGCCGCCGGGATCGAATCGAGGGTGCGCACGCGCCGAGGACGGCGGCGGGGCGGGCGTTCCGCTCCACGCCACGGCGTCCCGGTAGTTGCGGCCACCGTGGATACGGCCACAGACCTGCCCACCGTCCGCCTTCGCGCCGTGGCGCAGCCCCCCGGATCGATCCCGGGTCGCGGTGGCGGGCTGGCTCGGCTCAGCCTCCGTCGGCCCGCATCATCCCCGCCGCCGCGGTACTCGACACGAAAAAATAAAATTCGATAAAAACTACAGCCCGCATTGGGACACCGCAGACCCACTTTTGCGGAACAGATGTCCCGTAGGGACAGCGTTCGGCCGCGCCCCGCGTTCACGCTCGCGGCGTAAGTCGTTGTCCACAAAAGCCACAGGTTCCGCGCCCGATTCTGGTCCGCCGCTTGCAAACGCCGCAGGCAGGACCGCCTCCTTTTCGGGCACGCTTCCCGCCGCCCGTTCCGGCCGCGCTCCACCCATCGCAGGACGCGCCACCATTTCGCTCGCAGGCAGATCCCAGCATTCCGGCCGGCGCCCGCCGTGCCGGGGCGCTCCGCACGCTGGACGCGTGCGGGGCGGAACTCCATCCCCTCACGGGAGGACCCCACGATGCCGTCCGTGCTCACCTATCCAGGCGTCTACATCGAAGAGATCCCCAGCGGCGTGCGGACCATCACGGGGGTCGGCACGTCGATCACCGCGTTCGTCGGCTACACGCCGCGCGGGCCGCTCAACAAGGCCGTGCGCGTGCTGAACTTCGGCGACTTCGAGCGCGCGTTCGGGGGGCTGCACCGCGACAGCGACGTGAGCTACGCGCTGCAGCAGTTCTTCCAGAACGGCGGCTCCGACGCCTACGTGGTGCGCGTGGCCGCCGGCGCCGCGGCCGCCGCGGTGAACCTCAACTTTCCCGGCGGGGGCGCGGCGCTCACCGTGCGCGCCGCCGACGCCGGGGCGTGGGGCAACACCCTGCGCCTGGACGTGGACTACGCCACCAGCAACCCCGACAGCACCTTCAACCTGTCGGTTGCGCGGGTGGACCCGGCCACGCTGGCCGTGGTGGAGCGCGAGAGCTTCCTGAACCTGAGCATGAGCCCGCGCTCGGCCACCTACGCCCCCGCGGTCGTCAACGCGGGGTCGCGGCTGGTGCGCGTGGACAAGGCGGCGGGGCTCGCCTTCGATGGCGCCGACCGCGGGTACAGCCTGAGCGCCGACGTCTCGGCCGTGACGCTGGCCTCCGACGAGACCACCCTGACCGGCGTGGTGGACGGCGACACCCCGTTCCAGATCGTGATCGACCTGGCCGGCGTGACCTCGCTGGCCACGCTGCGCACCGCGATCTCGAACGCGATCAGCGCCGCGGCTCTCGAAACCCGGCTCGACGTCGAGCGCGCCAACGCGAACGGCGCCAAGAACGCCAGCACCGGCAAGTTCCTCCGGCTGGTCTCCAAGTCCACCAGCGTGGCGGCCGAGAACTCGTCGGTCACGGTCACGCCGGCGGCGGCCAACGACGCGTCGGCCGCGCTGGGCTTCGGGGCGGCCGCGGGCGGGCGCGAGAAGGAGGGCGGGGCCTTCCGGCGCCCGATGCCCACCGGCACCACCGGCACCGACCTGGCCGCCACCACCACCGCCGTGGGCGGCGCCATCTCGGTGGCCATCACCGACCACCCCGCCAGCGGCCCGGTGGAGCTGCTGGCCGCCCAACCGCTGACGATCCCCAACACCGTGCCGGGCCAGGGGCTGGCCGACGCGGTGCAGGCCCAGATCCGCACCCTGGGCCACCCCGCGGCGCAGGCCGCGGTGGTGCGCTACGACGGCGCGGCGCTGCGGGTGACGCTCCCCGAGGCGTACCCCAACGCCAGCGTGACGATCGCGGGCGCCGACGCCAACGCGATGGGGCTGTCGGGGGTCGGGGTGAGCGAGAACGTGGGCCGCTACGCGCTGGGCGTGGGCACCGCGTTCGGCGGGCAGGCGGGCGCGGTGGTGGGCGCCGACGGCACCCTCCCCGGCGCGGCCGAGTACATCGGCTCCGAGAGCGCCAAGACGGGGATCTACGCGCTGGGCGACGTGGACCTCTTCAACATCCTTTCCATCCCCGGCACCTCGCGCCTTCCCGACAACCAGGCCAGCGACGTGATCCAGAAGGCGATCACGCTGGCCCAGGCCGAGCGCGCCTTCTTCATCATCGACCCGCCGGCGGCGCAGACGCTCACCACCATCGAGGGGTGGGTGGCCAACATCACCAAGAGCCGCAACGCCGCGGTCTACTTCCCCCGCATCCTGGCCAGCGACCCGCTCGACAACTTCCGCCTGCGCGAGATGCCCGCCTCGGGCGCCATCGCCGGGGTGTACGCGCGCACCGACAGCGAGCGCGGCGTGTGGAAGGCGCCGGCCGGCACCGAGGCGGTGCTGCGCGGCACGCAGGGGCTGGCGTACAACCTGACCGACCTGGAGAACGGCACGCTGAACCCGCGCGGGGTGAACTCGCTGCGCAGCCTGCCGGTGTACGGCCGCGTGGTGTGGGGCGCGCGCACCCGCGCCGGCGCCGACGCCAACGCCGACGAGTACAAGTACGTGCCCGTGCGCCGGCTGGCGCTGTACATCGAGGAGAGCCTGTTCCGCGGCTCGCAGTGGGTGGTGTTCGAGCCGAACGACGAGCCGCTGTGGTCGCAGATCCGGCTGAACGCGGGCGCGTTCATGAACAACCTGTTCCGCCAGGGCGCCTTCCAGGGGAAGACCCCGGCGCAGGCGTACTTCGTCAAGTGCGACAGCGAGACCACGACCCAGAACGACGTCGACCTGGGCATCGTGAACATCGTGGTGGGCTTCGCGCCGCTGAAGCCGGCCGAGTTCGTGATCATCAAGCTGCAGCAGAAGGCCGGCCAGATCGCCGCCTGATCCCCCCTCTTCCTTCCCAGCCGACTTAAGCGGAGACGACCGCGATGGCACAGTTCAGCGTGAACCCCCAGCGCTTCGACCCCTACAAGAACTTCAAGTTCAGGGTGAGGTGGGACGGCCGCTACGTGGCCGGGGTGAGCAAGGTGGGCTCGCTCAAGCGATCCACCGAGGTGGTGAAGCACCGCGAGGGGGGCGACCCCTCCAGCAGCCGCAAGTCGCCCGGCCGCACCGAGTACGACGCCATCACCCTGGAGCGCGGCGTGACGCACGACGCCGAGTTCGAGCGGTGGGCCAACAAGGTGTGGAACTTCGGCTCGGGCCTCGGCGCCGAGGTGAGCCTGAAGGACTTCCGCAAGGACATCGTGATCGAGCTGTACAACGAGGCCGGCCAGCTCGCGATCGCCTACAAGGTGTTCCGCTGCTGGGTCTCGGAGTGGCAGGCGCAGCCCGACCTGGACGCGAATGCCAACGCGGTGGCGATCCAGCACATCAAGCTCGAGAACGAGGGCTGGGAGCGCGACTACGACGTCGGCGAGCCCAGCGAGCCGAGCTTCACCGAGCCGGCGTAACCGTGCGGTCGCTGGCCCCCGCCGCGGTGCTGGAGGTGTGGGAGCGGGGTGCCGCGAGGCACCCCGTCGACCGCGCCCTGGTGCTGCTTTCCGCGGCGTACCCGCGCGCCTCGCACGCGGAGCTCGCCGCGCTCCCGCTGGGCGAGCGCGACGCGGCGCTGCTGCGGCTGCGGCGTGCCACGGTGGGCGCGGAGCTTTCCGCGTTCACCGCGTGCGGGGCGTGCGGCGAGCGGCTGGAGTTCTCCCTGGACGGCGACGCGCTCCTGTCGTCGACCCA
>DASQLJ010000026.1:0-6081 GCA_035630095.1 Longimicrobium sp. | reverse complement strand
GCCGTAGCTGCCGCGGCTCATCTTGTGGATCGCCCGCACCTCTACCCGCAGTCGCACATCCGTCCGTGCCCGTGCACTGGGTTTGCTCGTCCGCCAAGCGTAAAAACCCGAGCGCGTCACCTCCAGCACACGGCACATCAGCGACACCTCGAACTCACCCTGGTGCCGCTGGATGCAGGCGTACCTCACCGCGACCCTTTCGCGAAATACGCCGCCGCTTTTTTCAAGAAGTCCCGCTCCTGCTTCACCACGTCCAGCTCGCGACGCAGCGCCCTGATCTCCTCGTCCTTCGTCGTCAGCTTCCCGTTGCCGGGGAACGCCTCCGACGAGCTCAGCCCCGCCTGACCTTCCGTCTGCCGCTTCCAGGAGCGCAGCATGTCCGGACGCACTCCCAGATCCCGTGCTACGTGTTCCAGCTTCTTCTCACCACTCGTCGCCAGCCGCACCGCCTCCAGCTTGAACTCGCGTGTGAACTGCCTTCGCTTCTCGGCCATGGATCACCTCCTCACCCGAACCTACGGGCTTATTGGGGTGTCCACCATTGCGGGGCATTCCCACTCTGGTCCCTCTGTGCCTATGTGAGACTTCCGTTCAGCGTCTCCAGGAATGCACGAACATTCGGCCGAACCGGTACGAGGCTGGCTCCGTTTCGGTGGCGCGCGGGCAGTGCGGCGCGTTAACTATCAGTCGAGACTTTCCACCTCGACCGGACGGGACGAACATGGCCGAAGCCGCGAGATCGCTCACCCGGGGGTTCTTCGAGGGGACGGTCGACACCTCGATCCTCTTCCCCTACCCGCGCATCTCGGACGAGGAGGATGCGCGGGTCTCGGCGTTCCTGGCGGAGCTGACGGCGTACCTGGAGCGCGAGGTGGACCGCGCCTGGGTGGACGAGCACGAGCGGCTGCCGGACGGGGTGATCGAGGAGCTGTGCCGGATGGGGCTGTTCAGCATCTCCATCCCCACCGAGTACGGGGGCATGGGGCTCAGCCAGAGCGCCTACTGCCGCATCTTCGAGGCGGTCACCGCCTACGACGTGGGGCTGGGGATCATCCTGGGGGTGCACCTCTCCATCGGCATCAAGGGGATCATCCTGGCCGGGACGGACGAGCAGAAGCAGATGTATCTGCCAAAAGCGGCCACGGGCGAGTGGTTCGCCTCGTTCGCGCTCACCGAGCCGGGCGCGGGCAGCGACGCGCAGGGGATCGAGAGCCGCGCGGTGCTGGGGGAGGACGGCCACTGGGTGCTGAACGGCGACAAGATCTGGATCGGCAACGGCTCGTTCAGCGAGGTGATCGTCACCTTCGCGCAGACGGCGGTGCAGCGCAAAGGCGAGACGGTGGACCGGGTGACCGCCTTCATCCTGCGCCCCGACATGCCCGGCTTCTCGCGCGGCGAGCCGCTGCGCAAGATGGGCGCGCGCGGCAGCAACCAGACCGAGCTGCACTTCCGCGACGTGCGCGTGCCGCCGGAGAACGTGCTGGGCGAGGTGGGCGAGGGCTTCAAGCTGGCCATGCGCATCCTCAACTCCGGCCGGCAGGGGCTCTCCGCCGGCGCGGCGGGGGGTGTTCGCCACTGCCTGCGCATGGCCACGGAGTTCGCGCAGGGGCGCGAGCAGTTCGGCCGCCCGATCGCCGGCTTCGAGCTGACGCAGGGGAAGCTCGCCGCCATGGCCGCGGACGCGTACACCGCGGAGAGCGTGGCGTATTTTACCACCGGGCTGGCCGACCGCGGCGACGTGGACTACGCGCTGGAGAGCGCCGCCGCCAAGGTGTGGAACAGCGACGCGCTCGACCGCGCGGTGGACGAGCTGGTGCAGATCGCCGGCGGGCGCGGCTTCGTGAAGGGCTACCCATACGAGCGGATGTACCGCGACTCGCGCATCACCCGCATCTTCGAGGGGACCAACGAGGTGCTGCGGCTGTTCGTGGGGCTGTCGGGGGTGCAGGGCCCGGGCGAGTACCTGCGCCGCATCGGCGAGGCCCTGCGCCACCCGATCCAGGGGCTGGGGCTGCTGAGCGAGTTCGCGGGCGAGCGGGTGCGCCTGGCCGTGGGCGGCGGCGAGCCCGAGATCGCCGGCGACATCCAGCCCGCGCTGCGGCGGCACTACGACTACCTGGCCGACCACACCCGCGACCTGCGCACCGCGGTGGAGCGGGTGATCCGCCGCCACGGCAAGGGCGTGGTGGAGCGCCAGTTCGTGGTCGCGCGCATCGCCGACATGGCGATCGAGCTGTACGTGCGCGCCGCCACCCTCAGCCGCACCGAGGCGCTGCTGGACGCGCACGCCGCCGGCGCGACGCAGGCGCCGCCGCTCACCAGCAGCACCGTGGCGCTGGACGACGCATCCGTCACGCGGATCCTGCGGTTGTGCGACCTTGCCTGCCAGCGCTCGGGGCTCCGCTTCCGCGCGGCGCGCGTGGCGCTGAACGACGAGCGCGACTCGCTCCTCCGCGCCGTGGCGGCGGACGTGCTGGGGGCGCAGGCAGCGGGAGCGCCTGGCACCGGTTGATCTCCGCGGAGAGCGGAGAAAAGAAACGCATCGGGCCGTCCTAACTGCGATGGCCCGGTGCGTTTCTGCTGACGCGCACTCCCTGAAATCCCAGGCTTTCCACAGGTACGTGGTAACGCAATGGGCAGTTCGCAAGCGCCGCCGGCCTTGAACCAGCTAGCTTAGCTTGGAGTGCGCTCGATGTCACATATCGCCCAGAACGTAACCGGCTCCGGGAATCACCTGCTCGCAGCGGGACGCGATCTCTACCAGGTCACCTGCCACGTCCAGCAGCCCTCGCCTGAGGATCGCCGCAATTTGCTCAACCTTCTGGGACAGGTGAAGCAGACCTGGATAGCGGATGTACTCTGCCATTCGGTCCATGAAACGGCGCTGCTCCAGCTGGGAATGCGCACAGAGGCGGGCGCCGTGGAGCATCCCTGGGAACGCTATCTCGAGGCGGCCGGCGAGTCCGGCAGAGTGTTGCCGTTCGAAATGACCATCGGCCAGGTCTTCGATGACGTCGGCCGGATGCTGCTGATTCTGGGCGAGCCAGGCTCGGGGAAGACAACGACTCTCCTTGGCCTGGCGCGGGAATGGATCACGCGGGCCGAGAGCGATCCGGCAGCTCCTGTTCCGGTGGTATTGAACCTTTCTACCTGGACCGATCCCCGGAAGTCGGTTCATGCTTGGCTCGTAAAGGAGCTCAGCGTTCGCTACCACGTCGGCAAGCCGCTCGCACGGAGGTGGCTCCGCCGGCATAACCTCCTGCTCCTTCTCGATGGTCTCGACGAAGTGGCGGACGAGCGGAGGGCACAGTGCGTGAAGGCGCTGCACGCCTTCGTGGAAGAACATGGGGTGCCGGGGATGGTCGTCTGCTGCCGCGTGAGTGAGTACCGGGCGCTTCCGTTCCGGATGAAGCTGCGCGGCGCCGTCTACTTGCTCCCTCTGCGCCAGGAGCAGATCGATGCTTGGCTGCGAGCTGCGGGGCCAAGGCTAGCCGGCTTGCGTGGAGCACTAACCACCAACGCGGAACTGCGCGCGCTTGCCGAGACGCCGCTCATGCTGAGCGTCATGGCCCTCGCATTCGACGGCGCTCCGATCGAGGCGCTAAATCTCGACGAGGTGCCTGGCCCTCAGCGATTGCGTCACCAAATCTTTACCGTCTACGTCGACCGGATGTTCGATCGCAGGTTACGAGCAGATGCTCCTTTCACCCGTGGATACACCGAGACCTGTCTCCGATGGCTAGCCAGCGGGATGCTACAGCGGGGGCAGACCATCTTTGCAACCGAGTTGCTCCAGCCGTCGTTGCTTACTCCTCAACAGCTTTTCAGCTATGTGCTTATATCGAGGATACTAGGGGCCGCATTGTTAGGCATTACTGCAATGCTTCCGATGATAACTCAGATTTCCTACGTGAGGGGGAGTGACTCTGCGGGAGCGGTCTATCACGCTGGTCCTTTATCCAGATGGTACCTTCGTATATCCCGCTCGGTGCCTTTGCGGGATTCATGGGGGTGATCTTCTGCCTACCCATTGAGTACATGCGCCTGCGTACTTCGCAACCTGATTCGCTTCCATGGTACCTCTTGTTCGGAAAATTGGCTTTCCTCTCCGTTGCCTATGCGTGTTTTGCCACCGTTGCATCCTCGATCATGTTGCCGGACACCTCGGGTTACTTTCGCCGGAACCCGTTTTGGGGGAGCGCACTAGGTAGGGCCTTTAACCTGTCCGTGGTGTTGTACATCGCATTGTTCTTTGGTCTCAAATTCAGTCGGCGTCATGCCGATGAGGATATCCGGATAGCGGGAGTGCACGTGTGGCAATGGAAATCTGCGCTTAATGGAACAGTTCTCGGTGGCCTTCTTGGATTTGCCCTCAGTTTTTTTCTTACGCTCGGGCCATTCGATGTAGCGCTCGTTGGAACGCTCTTTGCCGGCTGGCGGTACGCGGTTCCGTCGGCTGAGATGCGGCTCGGCGGCTTATCGCTTGCTTCGCCAAAGAATGCCGTCAGGATCGCGAGTTACGTAATGGTACCCGTGCTCCTATGGCTGCTTCTCTTATATCAATTGGAATACACCAAGGATGACGTGGCGTTCGTGACACTCCTGTTGACAAGGCTCGTGGTTTGGGTTGTCGCCGTGCCGGCCTTCCTCTGGTTTGGTGGGATCGACCTGGTGTCGCATGCCTCGCTGCGATTGGTGCTCGCGATCAGCAGAACTTTTCCGCTGCACCTGCAGCGGTTCACGAATCATGTTGTTAGTCTTGGATTTCTGCAGCGCGCGGGCGGCGGCTACATGTTCATCCACCGTCTGCTTCTGGAGCACTTCGCCGCGTCTAGCTGTGTCGGCTGCAGCCCCACGAGGTGGGGAGGGGTTCAAGTTGGCCATCCGCAGTCCTCAATTCGGGACGGCAATGGCTATCGGCCGGAGCGGCGGGCGGGGCGAAGCGGTGCCTGGAGATAGCGTCCGGCTCGCGGCTGAGCGGCGGCAGTTCGGTCTGCCCACGGCCGCGTTCGAGCTAATCCAAGGGAAGCTTGCCGCCATGGCCGCGGAGCGTACACGGAGGAGAGCGTGACGTATTTCACCACCGGGCTGGGCGACCACGGCGACGTAGACTACGCGCTGGAGAGCGCCGCCGCTCGCCAGCAGCACCGTGGCGCTGGACGACGCCTCCGTCACGCGGATCCTGCGGCTGTGCGACCTGGCCTGCCAGCGCTCGGGGCTCCGCTTCCGCGCGGCGCGCGTGGCGCTGAACGACGAGCGCGACTCGCTGCTGCGCGCCGTGGCCGCCGCCGTCTTCGCCGCCGCATCGCCCACCGCGGCGGACCCGGCGGCGGTGCCGGGCACGCCGTCCGCCGCGGTGCAGGCGGTTGCATCGTGAGCGAAATCGTCAGCAATCGGTAGATACGTGAAGCCAGTCGAGCGCCTCGGGAAGGCCGTCGCACCGGACGGCGCGGTGCTGGAGCTCCATCGCCACGACGGCGCCTACCTCATCCGCGTGGACGGGCAGGAGCTCATGTCCACCCGCCGCCACCACTCCGAGGAGGTGCTCGCGGAGCTGGTGTGCGAGCCCCTGCGTGAGCGCGAGGGGGCGCGCGTGCTGATCGGCGGGCTGGGGCTGGGGTTCACGCTGCGGGCGGCGCTGCGCTCGCTGGGTCCGGACGCTGAGGTCGTCGTCGCGGAGGTGGTGGAGGAGGTCATCCGCTGGAACCAGAACCCCGACTACGCCCTCGCCGCCGACGTGCTGGCCGATCCGCGCGTGGACCTGCGCCACGACGACGTCGCCAACATCATCGAGGCGAGTCCCGGCGGCTTCGACGGGATCATGCTGGACGTGGACAACGGCGCCGCCCCGCTCACCGCCAGGGGCAACGCCGCGCTCTACCGCGCGCAGGGCATCCAGCGCGCGGCGGCGGCGCTGCGCCCCGGTGGCCGCGTCGCGTACTGGTCCGCCGTCGACGATCCCGCGTTCGAGAAGGCGCTGCGGCGCGCGCGGATGACCGTGGAGGTCAGCCGCGTCCGCGCGCACCCCGGGCTCAAGAGCCGCCACACCATCTTCGTCGCCACCCCCGCCACCCCCGCCTC
>DASQLJ010000025.1:0-7478 GCA_035630095.1 Longimicrobium sp. | reverse complement strand
CCCGGGTCCAGCGCGTCCACGAACCAGAGCCGCTCCTGCGCGAACGTCACCGGCAGGTCGCCCTCGCGCGCGGCGGGGGCGATGGCACCCTCGCCGGCCGCCGCGCCGGTGCCGCGCAGACGCTCGATCTCGGCCGCGAGCTCGCAGAGGACCGACCGCTCGAAGACGGCGCGCAGCGGGAGGTCCACGCCGAAGACCGTGCGGACGCGCGCGGCGACGCGGGTCGCGACCAGCGAGTGCCCGCCCACCTCGAAGAAGCTATCCTCCGCGCCCACCCGCTCCACTCCCAGCACCTCCGCCCAGATCCCCGCCAGCACCTCCTCGGTCGGCGTCCGCGGCGCCACGTACGTCTCCTCCGCCGCCCCGTACTCCGGCACCGGGAGTGCCTTGCGGTCCAGCTTGCCGTTGGGCGACAGCGGGAGCGCGTCCAGGAAGACGAACGCGGACGGGACCATGTACTCCGGCAGGCTCCGCCGCACGTGCTCGCGCAGGCCTCCCGCCTCCACGTCGCCGACCACGTACGCCACCAGCCGCGGCTCGCCCGCCTCCGCGCGCACCAGCACCACGCAGTCGGCGACGCTCTCGTGCCGGCGCAGCACCGCCTCGATCTCGCCCAGTTCGATGCGGAAGCCGCGCACCTTCACCTGCCCGTCCATCCGGCAGACGAAGTCGAGCATCCCGTCGGCGCGCCAGCGCACCTTGTCGCCGCTGCGGTACATCCGCGCGCCGGGGCGCTTCGCGAAGGGGTCGGGGACGTAGCGCTCGGCGGTGAGCGCCGGCCGCCCCAGGTAGCCGCGCGTGACGCCGGCGCCGCCCACGTAGATCTCGCCGGGGACGCCGATGGGGACGGGCCGTCCCGCGGGGTCCAGGACGTAGTGCGTGACGTTCCCCAGCGGCCGCCCGATCGGCGGTGGGTGGGTGCCGTCCGTGGCCTGCACGGCGGTGGAGCGGACGCTGACCTCGGTGGGGCCCCAGCCGTTGAAGAAGCGGCGGCCGGGCGCCCAGCGCTCCACCAGCTCGGCCGAGCAGATCTCCCCGCCCAGGATCACCACCTCCAGCTCCGGGAGGTCGGCCCACGGGGTGGCCGCCAGCGCGCTGGGGGTGAACTTGGCGTGGGTGATCCGCTTGCGGGCCATCAGGCCGGTCAGCTCGTCGCCGGGGATCGTCTCCTCGCGCGGGGCCACCACCAGCGTGCCGCCGTTGGCCAGCGCGGTGAACACGTCGAGCACCGAGGCGTCGAAGTGCAGCGGGGCGAAGAGGAGCACCCGCGACTCCGGCCCGTTCTCGTACAGCCGGGAGAAGGTGGCGATGGTGTTGCACACGCCGCCGTGCTCCACCAGCACCCCCTTGGGCAGCCCGGTGGAGCCGGAGGTGTAGAGGACGTACGCCAGGTGGCGCGGCCCGATCCGCACCGCGGGCGGCGTGGCGGGATGGCGCTCCAGCTCCGCGTCCAGATCACCGTCGACGACGAGCACCTCGTATCCCGCGGCCCAGGGGCGCGCGGCGCTCGCCGCGTCGGCGAGCACGATGCGAGCGCCGGACTCGGCCAGCATGAACGCGGTGCGCTCGTCCGGCGCCGCGGGGTCGAGGGGGACGTAGGCCGCGCCGGCCTTCATCACCCCCAGCAGGCCGGCGATCGCCCCGCTGCACGGCTCCAGGCAGAGCGCCACCCGCCCCTCGGGGCGCACCCCCAGCGCCACCAGCCGGTGCGCGAGGCGGTTGGCCCGCGCGTCCAGCTCGGCGTAGGTGAGCGACTCGTCGCCGAACTCCACCGCGGCCGCGCCGGGCGCGCGCGCGGCCTGCGCCTCGAAGTGGTGGTGGATGAGGACGAGGTCGGTGAAGGGCTCGTCGGTGCGGTTCCACGCCTCCACCACCAGCGCGCGCTCGCGCTCCGGCATCAGCGCCAGCCGCTCCACCCCGCGCGCGTCGTCGGCCACCATCTCCTCCAGCACGCGCCGCAGGTAGCCCACCCAGCGCTCCACCGTCTCCCGCTCGAAAAGCGCGGTGGCGTAGGTCACGCTCCCCACGATGCGGCCACCCGCCTCGCGCAGGGACACCGTGAGGTCGAACTTGGCCTGCGTCTGCGTGGACCCGCCCACGCCGCCCACCTCCAGCCCGGGAAGCGACAGCGTCTCGCCCCTGGTCGCGTTCTGCAACGCGAACAGCGCCTGGAAGAGCGGGCTGTACGACATGCTGCGCTCGGGCTGCACCAGCTCCACCACCTGCTCGAAGGGGATGTCCTGGTGACGCTGCGCCTCGAGCGCCCGCTCCTTCACCCGCTCCAGCAGCTGCGCCACCGTCGGCGCGCCGGACAGGTCCACGCGCAGCGCCAGCGTGTTGACGAAGAACCCGATCAGCCCCTCGATCTCCCGCCGCGCGCGGCCGGCCGTCGGCGTGCCGATCACCACGTCGTCCTGGCCCGAAAGCCGGCCCAGCACGGCGGCCCACCCGGCCAGCAGCGTCATGTAGAGCGTGGCCCCGTGCCGGCGCGACAGGGCCTTGAGCCCCGCCGTGAGCTCCGCGTCCAGGTCCAGCGGGAACACCGCCCCCGCGTGGTCCGTCTCCGCCGGCCGGGGGCGGTCCGTGGGCAGCTCCAGGAGCCGCGGGGCGCCCGCGAGCGTCCGCGTCCAGTACTCCGCCTGCTCCCGCAGGACGTCGCGCTCCATCCAGCGCCGCTGCCACGCCGCGTAGTCCGCGTACTGCACGGGAAGCGCGGCGAGCTGCGCGTCCCTGCCCTCGCGATGGGCGGCGTACAGCGCCGAGAGCTCGTCGAAGAGCACGCCCATGGACCACCCATCGGTGACGATGTGGTGCATGGTCAGCAGCAGCACGTGGTCGTCGTCCGCCAGGCAGACCAGGCGGCCGCGGATGAGGGGGCCCCGCCGCAGGTCGAAGGGCGCGCGCGCCTCCTCCGCCATCACGCGGTGCAGATCCGCGTCCGGGCTGCCCGCCAGGTCGAGCTCCACCAGGTGGAATCCCACCTCCGCGGGGGCGATGCGCTGCTCCGGGGCCCCGTCCACCTCCGTGAACGTGGTGCGCAGGGCCTCGTGGCGGGCCACGATCCCGTCCAGCGCGCGCGCCAGCGCCGCCCGGTCCAGCGCGCCGCGCAGCCGCAGCCGCTCCGCGGCGTGGTACGCGCTTCCCAGGCCGCCCATCTGCTCCAGGAACCAGAGGCGCTGCTGCGCAAAGGAGAGCGGCAGCGCCCCCGTGCGCTCCACCGGCACCACCGGCGGCAGCACCGGCAACCCCGCGCGGCGCATCTCCTCCACCGCCTTCGCCAACTCGGCGATCGTGGGTCTCTCGAAGAGCGCGCGTAGCGGCAGCTCCACGCCGAACAGCTCGCGGACCCGCGACACCACCCGGGTGGCCAGGAGCGAGTGCCCGCCCAGCTCGAAGAAGTGGTCCCACCGCCCCACCCGCCCTACGCCCAGCACCTCTCCCCAGATCCCGGCCAGCGCCGCCTCCACCTCCCCCAGCGGCGCCTCGTAGCTCCGCCGCGCGTACGCATCCCCCTCCGGCGCAGGCAGCGCCTTCCGGTCCAGCTTGCCGTTGGCGGTCAGCGGGAGCGCGTCCAGGAGGACGAACGCGGACGGGACCATGTACTCCGGGAGCTCCCGGCGCAGGTGCTCGCGCAGCACTCCCGCCTCCCCGTCGCCCACCACGTACGCCACCAGCCGCTTCTCCCCGGGCACGTCCTCGCGGGCCACGACCACGCAGTCGGCGACTCCCTCGCTCCGCCGCAGCGCGCCCTCGATCTCGCCCGGCTCGATGCGGAACCCGCGCACCTTGACCTGCGCGTCCACCCGCCCCAGGAACTCCAGCTCGCCCCGGGCCGACCACCGCACCCGGTCGCCCGTACAGTACAGCCGTGCGCCGCCTGCCACTGAGAACGGATCAGGGACGAAGCGCCCCGCCGTCAGCCCCGGCCGGCCCAGGTAGCCGCGGGCCACGCCCACGCCCCCCATGTACAGCTCGCCGGGGACGCCGACCGGCGCCGGCCGGCCGGCCGCGTCCAGCACGTACGCCCGCATGTTCTCCAGAGGGCGGCCGATCGACGGGGCACGCCCGTCCGCCTCGCAGCGGGCGGTGGCCGCGCAGACCGTGGTCTCCGTCGGCCCGTAGCCGTTCACGAAGACACGGCCCCCGCTCCACCGCTCCACCGTGGCGGCGTCCACCGCCTCCCCCGCGCTCACCACCGTGCGCAGCTCCGGCAGGTCGTCCGGCGGGAGCATGGCCAGCACCGACGGCGGCAGGGTGGCCACGGTGACCCGCCCGCGCCGCAGCGTCTCCAGCAGCCCCGCACCCGGAAGGAGCTCCTCGCGCGGCGCCATCACCAGCGTGGCCCCGGCCAGCAGCGTGTCGAACAGCTCCGCCACCGCCGCGTCGAAGGAGAACGAGGCGAACTGCAGGACGCGGCTGGTCTCGTCGATGCCGAAGCGGCGGGCCTGCATGTACGCCAGGTTGGGGAGGCCGCGGTGGGGCACCATCACCCCCTTGGGCGTCCCCGTGCTCCCGGAGGTGTAGATCACGTACGCCAGGTGGTCGGGCCGTGCGCCGGCGGCCGGCGCCCGCGCGCTCTCGGCCTCGATGCGCTCGCGGTCGGCCTCGAGGCAGACGACCTCGGCGGCGTGGGGCGGGAGCCCCTCCGGCAGCGGCAGGCGGGTGAGCAGGAGCGGGGCGCCCGAGTCGGCGAGCATGAAGGCCAGCCGCTCGGCCGGGTACGCCGGGTCCAGCGGCACGTAGGCGCCGCCGGCCTTGAGCACGGCCAGGATGGCGACGACCAGCTCCGGGCCGCGCTCCAGGCAGATGCCCACGCGGGTTTCCGGGCGGACCCCGCGGCGGCGCAGGTGGTTCGCCAGCCGGTTGGCGGCGTGGTCCAGCGTGGCGTAGGTGAGCGCCGCGCCCGCGAAGCTGATCGCGGTCGCGTCCGGAGTCCGCGCCGCCTGCACCTCGAACAGCTCGTGGATGCACCGGTCCGCCGGATACTCGGCCGCCGTCCGGTTCCACTCCTCCAGCACGAGCGCGCGCTCCGGCTCGCCAAGCAGCTCCAGCCGCGAGAGCCGCACGTCCGCGTCCGCGGCGACCTGCTCCAGCACCCGGGCCAGGTGGCCGAGCATCCGCTCGACCGTGCCGCGCTCGAAGAGGTCCGTGCTGTAGTTCAGTCCGCCGCGCAGGCCCTGGGGGGTCGCCGCGAGCTCCAGGGTGAGATCGAACCTGGCGCTCGCGAGATCCGCTGCGACTTCGCTCACCGCCAGCCCCGGCAGACCGCCTCCCCCGCCCCCGGCGTTCTGCAGCACGAACATCACCTGGAAGAGCGGCGAGTGGCTCAAGCTGCGCTCCGGCTGCAGCTCGGCCACCAGCTTCTCGAAGGGCACCTCCTGGTGCGCGTACGCGCCCAGCGTGACCTCCCGCACCCGCCGCAACGTCTCGCGGAAGGAGGGGTCGCCCGAGAGGTCGGTGCGCAGCACCACGGTGTTGACGAAGAAGCCGATCAGCTCCTCGATCTCCTTCCGCGTCCGCCCCGCGATCGGGCTGCCCACGACGATGTCCTCGCTCCCGCCGTACTTCGAGAGCAGCACCTGGAAGGCGCCCAGCAGCACCATGTACAGCGTCGCGCCCTCGCTCCGCCCCAGCGCCCGGAGTCGCTCCAGCGGCTCGCCGGGAAGCTCGATCCGCTCGTGCGCCCCCCGGTACGTCCGCACCGGCGGGCGAGGGTGGTTGGTGGGCAGCTCCAGCAGCGCCGGCGCTCCCGACAGCTGCTCCCGCCAGTACGAGAGCTGCCGGTCCAGCACCTCGCCCGCCAGCTGCTCGTGCTGCCACACCGCGTAGTCGGCGTACTGCACCGGCAGCTCGGGGAGCGGCGACTCACGCCCCGCCAGGTACGCCGCGTACAGCGCCGACAGCTCGCGGAAGAATACCCCCATGCTCCACCCGTCGCTGACGACGTGGTGCATCGAGAGCAGCAGCACGTGCTCCTCGGCACCCAGCCGCAGCAGCGCCGCCCGGAAGAGTGGCCCCGCCGAGAGGTCGAACGCCCGCCGCGCCTCCTCGCCGGCACGCCGCCGGACCGCCGCCTCGCGGTCAGCCTCGCTCAAGCCCGACAGGTCCTCCACCGGCAGGGCGAAGGCGCCGAAGAGCGCCACGATCTGCACCGGCGAGCCGTCCACCTCGGCGAAGACCGTCCGCAGCGCCTCGTGACGCCGGACGATCTCGCCCAACGCGCGCTCCAGCGCCGCCTCGTCCAGGGCTCCGCCCAGGCGCCACGCCGCGGGGAGGTTGTAGGTGGTGCTCCCCGGCTCCAGGCGGTCCAGGAACCAGAGCCGCTCCTGCGCGAAGGAGAGCGGCAGAGCACCCGTGCGCTCGGTCGGCACCACCGGCGGCAGCACCGGCAGCCCCGCGCGGCGCATCTCCTCCACGCGCCCGGCCAGCTCCGCCACGGTGGGTCCCTCGAAGAGCGCGCGCAGCGGCAGCTCCACGCCGAACAGCTCGCGGACCCGCGACACCACCCGCGTGGCCAGGAGCGAGTGCCCGCCCCGGTCGAAGAAGCCTTCCTCCACCCCCACGCGCTCCAGGCCCAGCACCTCCGCCCAGATCCCCGCCAGCACCTCCTCCACGGGGGTGCGCGGCGCCACGTACGTCTCCTCCTCCGCCGACGCGAAGTCCGGCGCCGGCAACGCCTTGCGGTCCAGCTTGCCGTTGGGGTTCACCGGGAGCGCGTCCATATGGACGAACGCGGCCGGGATCATGTACTCCGGCAGCCGCGCCGCCAGGTGGGCGCGCAGCGCCGCCGCGCCCGCCCGGTCACCCGTGTAGTAGGCCACCAGCCGAGGGTCGCCGACCTCCCCGTCGCGCGCCACCACCACCACCTCGTGCACGGCCGCATGCTCGGCCAGCCGCGCCTCGATCTCGCCCAGCTCGATCCGGAACCCGCGCACCTTCACCTGCGCGTCGCCGCGGCCCATGAACTCGATCGTCCCGTCCGGCAGCCACCGCCCCCGGTCGCCCGTCCGGTACAGCCGCGCGCCGGGCGCGCTGCCGAATGGATCGGGGAGGAAGCGCTCGGCCGTCTGCCCCGGGAGCCGCCGGTACCCGCGCGTCACCCCGGCCCCGCCCAGGTACAGCTCGCCCGTCACCCCCACCGGCACCGGCTCTCCGGCTCCGTCCAGCACGTAGATCTGGGCGTTGGCGATCGGGCGGCCTGGGGGCATGGAGCGGCCCGGGTAGCTCGACAGATCCGCCCGGGCGAAGTGGTGGGCCGTGATCCCGGTCGCCTCCGTGGCACCGTACGGGTTCAGGAACACGGGACGGGGCTCCGGCACCCGCGCCAGCTGCCGCGGGTACAGCGGCTCCCCGCCGAAGACCACGATCCGCAGCCCGCCGATCGCCCGCCCCCCGTCCGCCTCGACCAGCGCCTGGAAGCCCGTCGGCGTGAGGTTCATCATGGTGATGCCCGACTGGGCGATCTGGAAAGCGATCCT
>DASQLJ010000024.1:0-5753 GCA_035630095.1 Longimicrobium sp. | reverse complement strand
GGCCGGGGGTCTCCACCACCAGCCGGTCCGGGCAGAGGGTGTACAGCTTCTCGGGCTCGAGGATCGACTGGCGGTAGCTGTACTGCGCCACGACCGGCGGAGCCGGTGCCTGTGTATGCATTGGGGGGGCGTCGATGAAGGGGTTTTCGCGAGCCGCGGGAGATACGAAAGCCTGCGGATGATGCGAGACGAGCCTGCGATGAGCCTGCGCGCGCGGGGTGCGGTGCGTCGCGGCGGCGGGGTGGGACCGATGGAGCCGGAACCGCGCCCCATCGTACGCGCCAAGAATATGAGATCCCGCGACGGAAGCAAGTGTTCCGTCGCGGGACGCCGTCATCGACCCCGACGAGACGGCTCGGGACGCCGCCGGATGCCGCGCGCGTGGAGACGGGCGCCCCGCGTGGGGCGCCCGGCCGCGCGGGCGGGTCTCAGCAGGGCGTGAGGTCGATCGAGGAGGAGCGCGAGTCGGTGAGCCGCCAGCGCCAGCAGCCGCCGGTTCCCGTCTGCATCATCGCCGAGTAGGTGAGCGGGCCCGTGGAGCCGCCGCCGCTGGTGCTGGCCCGCAGCGCGAGCTGGGCGCCGGCGGCGGGCACCGGCCTGCACACCTCCTGCCCCGGCATCACGTTGAAGCGCACGATGTCGGCGTACGCCACGATGTTGCCGTAGCCCACCGTCTCGTTGCGCACGCACAGCCGCGTGGTCTGCGAGCCCGACGGGGTGTCGCGGCGGAACGCGGCACATCCCGCGGCGAAGAACACGAGCAGAACGACCGCGATTCGACCCATCGGAACGCCTCCATGCGGGGAAGTGTGGATGCCGCCGGGTCAGCGCAGGGACCATGCCCGGCACGCCGGACGGCGTGTGTACTTTCGGCGGCGGGCTACTTCGGCAGCGAGAGCGGCGCGGAGGCGCTGTCGCGCAGCGCCAGGTTGAAGCTCTCGGCCTCCTGCAGGCGCGTCATCTCCTGCCGCACCTGCGCCACGTCGTCGGCCGACTGCCGCAGCTCCGCGCGCATCTGGCGGATCTCGGCGACCAGCACGGCCGAGCTGTCGGGCGCGAGCACGCCGCCCTCCTTCAGCCGCAGGATCGCCTCCACGATCGGCTTTAGCGCGAAGCGCACCGTGAGCCCCACCGCGGGGAGCACCACCAGCGAAGACACGATCATGAGCTTGATGATGTCGTCGACGGGCATCGGATCGTCTCTCTGTCTGGATTCGGGACGGGAGGGCACCGCTGATCAGCCGCCTACGAAACCCGTGAACGGTACGTTTCAGATCGCGCGCCGGCAACGCCGCCGGCCCCGCTGGTCCCCGATGTGCACGGCTGGCGTCGTCTCCACCCGGACTCCGACGTCGGGGCCACAACCTCCAGCGGGATCGACCGTTTCGCCATGAGCACCGCAGAAGGTCCATCCGCCACGGTCCTTTCGCCCGACGGGGAGCGCCGGGCCGCGCGCGCGCGCGCCGCCGCCGCCGCACCCTCGGCCCCCAAACCCGATCTGCTCGGGGGCTACGCCTTCACCGCGCTGGCCGAGAACGTCCGCGACTACGCCATCTTCCTGCTGGAGCCGACGGGCGAGATCTGCTACTGGGGCGAGGGGGCGCGCCTGATGAAGTGGTGGACGCGCGCGGAAGCCGAGGGGAGCCACCTGCGGCTGCTGTACCCCGAGGAATGCTCCGAGGACGGCACCGCCGAGGCGCACCTGGTGGAGGCGGCCGAGAAGGGCGAATACACCGGCGAGGGCCGCCGCGTGCGCGCCGACGGGTCCACCTTCTGGGCCGGCGTGACGCTCACCGCGCTGCGCGACGGGAACGGCGAGCTCCTGGGGTTCGCCAAGGTGACCCGCGACCTCACCGTGCGGCGTGCCGCGGAAGCGGCCCTCGCCATCGCCTGGTCGGCGCACACCGCGCGCGACGCGGCGCTCGCCGACGCGGCGGACGCACGGAGCGCCCGCGACAGGGCGCGCGAAGACGCGGAGTTCGCCCTGGAGCAGGTGCGGAGCGCGCGCGAGTACGTGTCGCAGGTGCTGGAGCGCGAGGTGATCGATCTGCACGGCGAGCGCGCGAGCCTTCTCCACGAGATGGCGATCCTGAACGCCGAGATCCAGCGCCTCGCCGATCCGGAGAGTGTTGGCGGCCGCAGCAGCGCCCCGGGCTGACGCGCTTTCCACGCGATCCCAACGGCATTCTGGATCGCGGGATCGAGCCGCAATGCCGCCCCCGCGCCGGGGAGCCTCGCGCAGTTTGCGAGGCTTTTCGTAGTTGTTGCTGCGGCTTCAGCCGCCGGTCAGCGGGCGCGGCTGCACGAGACGGATTCGCGCGCTCGGCTCCGTCCCCACGCGTCGCGGGGGATGAGAGCTTCCTTGACACGGCGACGCGCGCCCTTATACTTAAGCATATGCTTAACCATCAACCGTCGCTCGACCTGGTGTTCCAGGCGCTGGCCGATCCCGCGCGGCGGGCGATGGTGGACCGCCTGACCCGGGGCCCCGCCTCGGTGAGCGAGCTCGCCCGGCCGCTGGCGATGTCGCTGCCGGGGGTGATGCAGCACCTGCAGGTGCTGGAGGCGAGCGGTCTGGTGCGCTCGCAGAAGCTGGGGCGGGTGCGCACCTGCACCATCCAGCCGGCGGCGCTGCGCACGGCGGAGCAGTGGATCACCGAGCGGCGCACGCTGTGGGAGCGCCGCCTCGACCGGCTCGGCGAATACCTCGCCGGGCAAGACGACCAACCGAGCCAGGGGGAGAACGATGGCTGAACGATCCGTGACGCACGCCACCTTCAGCGTGGAGCGCAGCTACCCCGCCGCGCCCGCGCGGGTGTTCGCCGCCTGGGCCGACCCCGTCGCCAAGGCGCGCTGGTGCCCCTGCCACGGGGAGTACTCGCTCGACTTCCGCGTGGGCGGGCGCGAGTTCACGCGCGGCGGCGAGCCGGGCGGCCCGGTCTTCACCACCGAGGTGCGCTTCCACGACATCGTCCCCGGCGAGCGGATCGTCTACGCCTACGAGGTGCTCCAGGACGACGTGCGCATCTCCGTGTCGATCGCCACGGTGGAGTTCCAGGCGGACGGGAGCGGCACGCGCCTGGTGTTCACCGACCAGGGCGCCTACCTCGACGGCAACGATTCGTCGCCGCAGCGCGAGGAGGGCACGCAGGCGGGGCTCGACCGCCTGAGCGCGGAGCTGGAGGGCGCGCTCGCGGGCGTGTAGCCCGCCGCGGTGGCTGTTCTCCCCCGGCGTGTGGTCCCGGGGGAGCCGCCGCACCGAGCGGGACCGTGCATTACTTCGGCGGTTACAGATGGATGATGAAAAACGCCGCCGGACGGGTGTGGACCCCAGTCGCCTAGCCTCGCTCAGCCTGCGAGGCTTTTCGCAGGTGTTGCCGCGGCGCCGCGGCTTCGGCCGCCGGCCAGGGGCCAGCCTGCCGACGTCTTTTCAGTCGCCGTTGCACCGGATCCACCTCCCCGGCCAGATCCCGGCGACGGCCGAAGGTTCCATGCTCGACCGTTCGAGCAACATCGCCGCCTTCCGCCCGGGCGCATCGACGAGATCCGCCGGGACGCGCGGCGGAGATTTTCTCCCGGCCGTGGCGGAGCAGAGCTTTATTCCGTCCTGAAAAGGACAATCTTGTATTTTCCCGCGGATTGCTCCTACTTGTTGCCGGCAATCGCAGCCGCGTCTCCCGCGATCGAACCCTCCGTCACTTTCTCCCCGGAAAGTCTATCCATGCATTCCAGGCACACTGCACTTCCGCTCGCCGCGGCGCTCCTGCTGGGCGCCTGCACGGACCAGATGCTCGAGCCCACGGCGCCCGCCACCGACCTCGCGGTGCACGCGCGGCAGGCAGGCGCGAACGCCCCGGTGAAGGGCCGCTACATCGTGGTGTTCCGCGACGACACGCATGGCGTCGCGGCCCTGGCCGACCGGATGGTGGCGGAGCACCGCGGAACGATGCACTTCCGCTACGAGCACGCGCTCAAGGGCTTCGCCGCGACCCTGTCTCCGCAGGCGGCCGAGGCGCTGCGCCGCAACCCCAACGTGGCGTTCGTAGAGCCGGACGGCGTCGTGGAGCTCGCGACGCTCCAGTACGGCGCGCCCTGGGGGCTGGACCGCATCGACCAGCTGGACCTGCCGCTGTCGGGCTACTACAACTACGGCGGCACCGGCCTGGGGGTGAACGCGTACGTGATCGACACGGGGATCCAGACCAGCCACCCGCAGTTCGGCGGCCGCGCCAGCGCGAGCGCGAGCGCCGACTTCATCAACGACGGGCGGAACGGGCAGGACTGCGGCGGTCACGGAACCCACGTGGCGGGGATCCTGGGCGCCGATACCTTCGGGGTGGCCAAGCAGGTGAACCTGATCGCCGTGCGCGTGTTCAAATGCCCCGGCGGAATAGACTCCACCAGCATCGCCATACGCGGCGTGGAGTGGGTGACCGCCAACCGCGTGCTCCCCGCGGTCGCCAACCTGTCGTTCACCACGACAGTTGCGTCCAGCGCGATGGACCAGGCCGTCCGCAACCTGTACAACAGCGGCGTCACGGTGATCGCCGCGGCGGGCCAGACGAACTACCTGCTCCCGAACGGGGAAGACGCCTGCGCCAAGTCGCCCGCGCGCGTGCCGGAGGCCATCACCGTCTCGGCCAGCAACAACAACGACAGCCGGGTAATCAGCAATGGCGGTATAACGGCCAACTACGGCACGTGCGTGGACCTGTTCGCGCCGGGTCACAACATCAAGTCCACCTGGATCAACTCGGGCACGAAGACCGCGACCGGAACCTCCCTGGCCACCCCGCACGTGGCCGGGTACGCCGCGCGCTACCTGGCCGGCAACTCCACTGCGTCGCCGGCGACGGTCAGCAGCTACATCCTGGCCTGGGGCAACCCCGTCATCACCAACGCCGGGCCGTCGACCACCACCAAGCTCCTGCACACCGGCGGCCGGCGCCGCGCCGTGGGGCCCTGACAGGAAATCCAAAAAGTCGGTGCCGGGACCCGGAACGGAAGAGCCGGGTCCGGGCGTGTCCCTCCGCTGCGCTCCGGGCCGGGCTTCGCGCGCCGTAGGCAACGATACCGCCGTTGCCAACGGCGCCGAGCCGCCGGCGCGCCACGGCCGCTCGCGTTCCCGCGACGCCGATGCGGGCGCGCCGGCGTCTCGGCCCTCCGGGCGCGAATCCCTCACGCAAACCGCCCGCTCGCGGAACGGAGTTCGTGGGCTCCGTATCATACCCATTCTCCCCGCTGATCGTGCATTTACGCCAGGCGCCCTCCGAGCGTCTGATCCTCCAACCGCATGGCCCGAACCGGACATCGGTCGGACCACGCCACGGATAACACGGCGTCCCGCGAATCCTGCTGAATGCACGGGCCATCGCCTGATTCGGGTATCAGGCTCTGGACGACATCACGAGCGCTGAAGCCGGCGGCGGCTAACCGCGGGGATTCTCGTGATCGTACCGCATGCAGTCGGCCGCCCATTCCTCCAGGCTGGCGAAGAGGGCGGTGGCGGGCCAGGGCGGCCGCTCGGGCGGCGAGCTGGTCCAGGTGAGGTGGACCATCGCCACGCGGCCGGAGCCGTCCAGCAGCCGGAAGAGCACGTCGTCGCTCGCGTCGCGCTTGCCGATCGCTTCCACGGGGACGCCGTGGAGCGGGTGGCCGGGCGCCACCTCGCGCCGCAGCACCTCCGCGAACGTTCCGGCGAACCGCGGGCCGAGGTCCTCGACGGCATGCCACGGGCTGAGCCACTGGAAATC
>DASQLJ010000023.1:0-19468 GCA_035630095.1 Longimicrobium sp. | reverse complement strand
GGCGCGCTTGGCGGCGTTGTGCTCGGCCAGCGAGCGCGTGAACACGTGCGTGCCGTTGGGCCGCGCGACGAAGTAGAGGAAATCGACCGGCGCCGGGGCGAGCGCCGCCTGGATCGCGCCCTGGCTGGGCGAGGCGATGGGGCCCGGCGGCAGGCCGGCGTGCGTGTAGGTGTTGTACGGATCGTCCGCCACCGACGCGATGTCGCGGTAGAGCAGGCGCGCGCGGTTCTGGCCCAGCGCGTACTGCACGGTGGGGTCGGCCTGCAGCCGCATCCGCTTCTGCAGGCGGTTGCGGTAGACGGCGGCGATGGTGGGGCGCTCGCGCCAGTCCTTTGCCTCGCGCTCCACGATGCTGGCCAGCGCCACCGCGTCGCGCTCGCTGAGCCCCTGCGCCTGGAGCTGCGCGCGCATCTGCGGGGTCCAGGCGCGCTGGTAGCGGCGCACCATCTCCCCCACCGCCTTCTCCACCGGCGTGCCGACGGGGAAGACGTAGGTGGCGGGGTAGAGGTAGCCCTCCAGCGTGGGCCCCGGCACGCCGAGCCGCCGCGCCGCCGCCGTGTCCGCCAGGCGCGCGTGGATCGAGTCCGCGTTGCCGCCGAGCGCGGCGGCCAGGCGCGCGGCGATCTGGCGGCTCGTCCACCCCTCGGGGACCACGACGCGCGCCTTCACCACGTCGCCGCGCACGAGGCGTTCGACGATGGTGCTCCACTTCTCGCCCGCGCGGAACTCGTAGACGCCCGGCTTCAGCTTCGTCCCCGCCTCCTCCGAGTCCGCGAAGCGCCTGAACTTCTTCGCGTCGTCCACGATCCCGCGCGACCCCAGCGTGTCGGAGACCGCGCCCAGCGTGGCGCCGGGCGGCACCGTGACGCGCAGCGGCGGCCCGTGCGGGTCGCCGCCGCCGTCCGTGGCGCAGGCGGCCGCGAGGAGCGCGAGCAGGCTCGCGAGTACGAACGAGCGAACGTGCGAAAGTGCGAAAGTACGGAACGGCATCGGGCTCCGTCGGCCGATGAGGGTCGGGATGATCGGATTCGCGCGCATCACGCCTGCTCCTCGCGCGGGCGCTGGCGGAGCCAGGCGTCCAGGATCAGCGCGGCGGCGGCGGCGTCGATGCGCTCCTTCTGCTCGCGCTCGCTGCGCTTGAGGCCCATCCCGCGCACCGCGCGCTCCGCGGCGACCGAGGTCATCCGCTCGTCCACGAAGCTGACCGGCAGCCCCGTGCGCCGCGCCAGGTCGTCGCCGAAGGCGCGGACCTCCTTCGTCCACTCGGTCTCGTCCCCCGCCAGGTTCAGCGGCAGGCCCACCACGGCCTCGTCCACCTCGTTCTCCTCCACCAGCTTGCCGATCTCGGCCCACGGCGGGCGCTTGCCGGCGCGCCGCTGCAGCGTGCCCAGCGGCGACGCGATCATCCGCAACGGGTCGGAGATCGCCACGCCGATGCGGCGCTCGCCGTAGTCCAGGGCCATCGTCCGGGGCATCTGCCTCGCTTCGGAAGTACGAGAGTTCGGTCGCGACGAACGGCAAATTACGCGTCCGCGCCGCCGTCTGCATCTGCCGGACTTCCGCAACTTCGTTTCCAGCGAACGAAAGCGCCCCCTCCGCATCGTGGCGCGATGCGGAGGGGGCGTGGAGACGCGCGAGGATCGGCGCGCGGCGCGGGTTATCTCGCCGCGAGGTCGGTGAGCGTTTCGGCCGCCTCGCGGCGGATTTCGAGGTTGGGGTGGGTGTCGCGGATCCGCTCCAGGCGCGCGCGGCTGAGGCGCGCCGGGATCTCGCCCATGGCCTCCACCGCCTCGCGCTGCACCTCCTCGTCCGGGTGGCGGGCGACGATCGAGTCGAGCGCCGCCAGCGCGGCGTCCGTCTTCGCCTCGCCCAGCGTTTCGGCGGCCTCGCGGCGCGCGTCCACGCTGGGTGCGCGCCACGCCATCCGCGCCAGCACGGGCACCGCGCGCTCGTGGGGCTGCGCGCCCATCGACTCCACGGCCTCGCGCTGCACGTCGGCATCGCGGTCGCTCATCGCGATGCGCTCCAGGTCGCCCAGCGCCGCGGGACTCTTGCTCTCGCCCAGCGCCTCCACCGCCGTGCGGCGCACCTCGGCGCTGGCGGAGCCGGTGGCGAAGCGCAGGATGCGCGGGCGGCTCACCTCGGGCGGGTAGTCGGCGATGGTCTCCACCGCCTCCTGCCGAGCCTCGGGGTCGGCGTCGCGCGCGGCGATCTCGTCCAGCGCCGCCAGCCCGGCCATCGCCGGGAGGTCGCCGAGCGTTTCCACGGCCTCGCGGCGCACCTCGGCGTTCGGGTGCGCGCGGGCCAGCCGGGCGAGGACGGGGAGCGCCCGGGCGGCCGGCTGCTCGCCCACCGCCTCCGTCGCCTCCATCCGCACCTCCTCGGCGGGGTCGTTCATCGCCACCTGCTCCAGCTCGGCGGCGATGCCGGGGCCGTCCTGCTCGCCCAGCGTCTCGGCCGCCTCGCGGCGCACGTCCACGTGGCGGGAGCCGCGCAGGATCCCCCGCAGCGCGGCGAGCGCCTCGGGCGTGCGCATCTCGCCCACCCCCTCCACCGCCTCGGTGCGCACGTGCTCGGCGCGGTCGCCTTCGCTCGCGGCCACCAGCGCCCGCAGCGCATCGGGGCGCGGGTGGTGCCCCAGCCCCTTGGCCGCGGCGGCGCGCAGCTCCTCGCCACCGGCGCGCAGCCGGTCCAGCAGCAGCGGCACCACGCGGTCCGGCACGGGGTGCAGCGCGATCGTCCTGAGCATCGCGCCGCGCAGCTCCACGTCGTTCTCCGAGCGCTCGCGCGCGATCAGCCACTCCAGGCTTTCGGCCGTGCGCGCCGATCCCAGCCAGTACACCGGCACGGCGCCGATCGCCATCCCCAGCCGCCCCACGCGCGTGCTCACCCGCTCCACGCGGCCGCCCGGCGCGATGCGGAAGAGGACGAGCGCGTCGCGCTCCGACGCGCCCAGCAGCGCGTGGAGCGCCCGGCCGTCGAGCTCGTCGACGTTCAGGCCATGCGAATCCTGGATGTGGCCGTTCCCGCGCAGGGCCACGGGGGTGATGGACCACCCCACCCAGTAGCCGCGGCGCCCACCGCGGCGCGCCTGGTCGGCCGCCCAGTCCCACCGCTGCGCCAGCGGCTGCGCGGGATAGGGATGGCGGACCACCACCGGCTCCTGCTGCCGAGCTTCGGGCTTGGGATGGTGATCCTTCCGTCCATCGACCGTGGCGGTCAGCGACGCCTCCGCGGCCAGCGGCGCCACCGCGGGCGCGACCAGCGCGACCGCCGCCAGCAGCGCCAGCGCCGCCGCCGCGCGCACGCCGATGCGCGGCAGGGCGGGGAGGTCCGCACGCGCCACCAGCCGCTCCACCCGCCGCGCCAGCGAGGTGGGCTCGCCCTCGGCCATCGCAAGCGCGCCCTCGGGCACCGGCGCGGGCGCGGCGGAGACCCAGGCGGCCACCTCCACCAGGCAGCGCGCCAGCCCCAGCGGCGAACCGGTCTGCCGCACCGCCCAATCGTCGGCCAGGTACTCGGCCGATTCGCGCAGGCGGCGGCGCGCCAGGCGGTTCAGCGGCTGGAAGAAGAACAGCGCCTCGGCCACCCCGGCGGCCAGGTGCCAGAGCGGGTCGCGCCGGGCCAGGTGCGCCAGCTCGTGGGCCAGCGCGCCGCGCTGCTCGTCGGTCGCCAGCTCGGCCACGAAGCGGCCGGGGACGCACACCTCGTCCATCCCCAGCGCCATCGGCGTGGCGCAGCGCTCGCTGCGGGTCAGGCGCACGGCGGCCGCGATCCCCGCCTTGCGCCGCAGCTCGTCGAGGAGCGCGAGGAGCTTCGGATCGTCCACCGGCCGCCGGTCGCTGAGCAGCCGGTGCAGCACCGCCTGCCGCCACCACACGCGCGCCAGCAGGAGCGCGGCCCCCGCGGCCCACGCCAGCAGCAGGATGCCGCCCCAGGCGATCCCCGGCCGCTCCGCCTGCCACGATTCCGCGAGCGGTACGGAGGCATCTCGACTCGAAGGCGACGCCGGTGCCGCGGGAACGACGGCCGGCGTGGACGGAGATGCGGCCGCGGGCGCGAAAGGAGTGGCAGGTGCGGCAGCGGAGGGCGTAACGGCAGCAGACGGAGTCACGGCAGCGGAGGATGATCTGGATGCGTGCGTCGTTGCGATCGGCTCGCGTGGCGTGATGTCGGCAGGAGCGGCGGCCTCGGTCGCCTGCCACTCCGTCCGCTCCGCCGGGGCGGGTGCGCGGGAGATGGTGACATTCCAGCGGCCCACGGCGGGACGGAAGCCCGCCAGCGTCTGCACCGAGACGGTGAGGACAGCGCCGACCAGCGCGGCCTTCCACAGCGTCTCGCGCCACGCGGGGTCGCGCACCACGCGGCCGGCCAGGAGCGCGGCGGCGCCCAGGAGGATGGTGCTGTGGACGGCGTACGCCAGCAGCCACGCGGCCGCGGCCTGCACGATGGGGCTCATCGGGCCTCTCCCTTCATCTCGGCCTCGCGGCGTTCGACCATCTCCCGGATGCGGCGCAGGTCCTGGCCCTCCACCTCCTGCGCGGTGAGCAGGTGGCTCACCATGGTGGCCACATCGCCCTCGAACAGGCGGCCGGCCAGCTCGGTGAAGTCGGCCACCACCGAGCGGCGCACCTGCCCCTCGTCCACCAGCGCGCGGTAGAGGTACTGCCGGCCCTCGGCGCGGTGGGCGACCAGCCCCTTCTTCTCCATCCGCGACAGGAGCGTGGCCACGGTGGACTGGGCGATGCGGCGCTCGCCGCGCAGCGCGTCGTGCAGGTCGAGCACGGTGGCCTCGCCGCGCGCCCAGAGCACCTTGAGGATGGCCGCCTGGAGTTCGGTGAGGGCGTAGCTCATGCGGATTCCGGAAGGGGGGACCGGCAGGTGGACGACAGATATATAATACAGGTGTAGAAGTAAGCGCAAGGATGTTGTTCGATAGGCGTCCACCTCGGTAATCCCCGAGTTGTTGGTGTCTCGAGAGTGGGGTAAACTAAATTGCATCCGCGCTCACCGTGCGTTGAAGGATCGGGCTAGCGCCGGCCAAACCCGTCCGATTCCGGCGCTGTGGTGGTGACGAATCTCCAATTGTGGAATCCGATGACCGACGAAAGACCGCACCTTCCAGCGCTTCGAGACTCTGTCGATACCGCATCGTGGTGGTACTCTGAACAACCTTGGTTGCGGGCTCTGATTCAACTTGTCCCGGTTGCGGGTGGTCCCGTCGACACTGTACTCGCGTGGGCGCGGCACCGTCCTCGCGCAACGGCGGCTAGAGGAGTTCTTCGCCGACGTTTCAAGACGTTTGGGAGCACTTGAGGTGGTCGGTCCTCGCCAAACGTTTCTCGAATCTGAGGAGTTTGATGAGTTATTCCGAGCAACCGTTGAAGGTGTTGTCAGGAGTGCCAGTAGAGAAAAGCGAGAGAGGGCTGCGGCATTTCTCGCCGGACGCATTCAGGAGAGTCGAATCGACGAGCTTTCACAACAGATAGCGGACGACCTGAACGCACTACGAGATTTGCACCTTCACATCATCACCATCTTACCAGATCAGGCCGGATTTGCCGTCCTGCGCGACCTTCGGGGAGCGGAAATGGCTGGCTTGCAGCCGGAGGTATACGAAAAAGGCCTCGCTGATCTTGAGCGATTTGGTTTCATCCGCTTCAATACGTCGTCTGCCGGAGTCTACAGTGCGACGACGGAATACTTGGCGACCTTCAAGGGCGCCATTCGTGATCGTGACTGTGGTGATTCTGACGCGATTAAGTGAGGATGGCAGCCGCGAGCGCGCTCGTCACGACTGCCGAAGTTTCCCTATCTTCGCCTAACGTCGGGCCGCCAGCCGCCGCACCACCTCTCGCGCGCCCTTCCGGTACACCGTCAGGCACACCAGCTCGTCCTCAGGGTCGCGCACCTCCCACCAGCGGCTCTTCGTCTGCTTGATGATCGTGTAGGCGGGCTTCGCGGCGGCTGCGGGCGTCGGGTCCTTCGGCTGCTCGGGCATTGTGCCTCCAATCCTCTTGACCCCGGCCGTCCAGCAGGGCAGCTTTGATGTGCGGGCGGCCTTCGGGTCGGTTCGTGTGCGAGGCTGGTCGAGCTTCTTCGCGGGAGACCGGCCAGTCTTTTCCTTCCGCCCTGTGTTACCAATATAGTTAACATAAACCTAATTGTCAACAAATTTGATAACATTACCACCGAACTGCTGAGGTCGATTTGGCGCGAGAGGAAGTTGTGGATTTAGTTCAGCGTGTGCTGCGAGACGGCCCATTCTCGATGCGCCAACTTGCTGACGACGCCGGTCTGAGCTACGGCGTGCTTCGCGCGTGGGCGATGGGCAGGAGGACTCCCACGGCGGAGAACCTCTCTCGAATAGCTGGGGGGTTTGAACGTCGGGCAGAAAAACTTCGCGAGATTGCTCAAGAGTTACAACAGGTTGCGAATGAGCGGTCGTAATCGGCAACGTTTCTTCGTTGATTTGTAACCAGAGAGGACTGATGACCTACCGGCCGTTCCTAAGCACTGTCGCAAGTTTCCGTGAAGCGTATCCAGAGGTGAAGACACTCCGTTTGGAAGGTGAACAGGACGGCGAGCTCGGACGTGAGAGTCAAGGGCGATTGTGGTATACAGAATCGAATCTTCCCGAGAGAATTCCCTGCGCGAACCCGCGGTGCCAGCAAGGAGGTTTCGACCTTCGCGCTATAATGATTACGATCAGACATAGCCGCCAAATCACCTATGAAGCTACCGTCAGGTGCGGCGGGCACGAGGGTACACCCAACGGACGGCGCATGGGCGACCCTTGTTGGAACTCGATCACCTTCAAGTTGAACCTGACGTATCGTGATCGTGAAGAAACCTAACTGTCATCCAGTCGTCGGATACAACAAGGGCCTGCCGCTTGGCAGGCCCTTGTTGTAGTAGAACCAGTGCCTCAGCTCTGCAGCCGCCCCAGCGCATCCTCCAGCGTCGCGCCGGTGGAGAGCGACTGGTAGACGTCGCCCAGCGTTTCGCCGCTGCCGAACAGGAGGCGCGAGCGGCCGGGCTCGGCGGGGACCTCCATCACCACCACGCCGGCGCCGGCCACGCGGCCCAGCAGGTCGGTGAAGAAGCCGGTGGAGACGTGGCACCCTGCCGGGCCGCCGTCGCTCCCCGCCTCCAGCCAGTCCACCAGGTCCAGCGCGCCCACGCCGGGGTGCAGCCGGTGGTGCTCCACGCGGCCCCAGCCCAGCCCTTCGAAGTAGTCGCTCACCCCGCGCCAGAAGGCGTCCGCGTCCACCTCGCCGGCGCCGCCGCCGTTGGTGCCCAGGTGGTCGGTGAGGGAGCGGCTCACCGCCTCGCCCACGTCGTAGCCCACCTGGCGCAGCAGGTTCACCGCCTCCATCGGCTCGCGGTCGTTGGCCAGCGCGCGGCGCATGGAGCTGATCAGCCCGGCGGGCACCTGCACGAAGCGGGCGTCGGTCGCGGTCGCGTTCATAGCGGAAGGACCTCTTGAGAGGGTGGGTCGGTGGGTTCGGGAGAGATGGTACCGCCGTCAGCGCCCGCGGCGCCGGCGGACCCGGCCAGCGCCACGAGCGCGTCCTCGCTGAGCAGCTTCACGCCCAGCTCCTGCGCCTTCGCCAGCTTGGACCCCGCGTCCTCGCCCACGACGAGGTAGTCCGTCTTCCTGGTGACGCTGCCGGTGATGCGCCCGCCACGCTGCTGGATGAACTCCTCCATCTGCGTGCGCGACAGGGTGGGGTGCGTGCCGGTGATCACGAAGGCGAGCCCGGTGAACGGCCCCTCGGCGGGCTTGGGGCGCTCCTCGGTCAGCTTCACCCCCGCCGCGGCCAGCTTGGCGACCGTCTCGCGGTTGCGCGGCTCGGCCAGCCAGGCGTGCAGCGCCGCCGCCATGGTGTGGCCGATGGTGTGGACGGCCTCGATCTCCTCCGTCGCCGCCGCCATCAGCGCGTCCATGCTGCCGAAGTGCCGCGCCAGCGTCTGCGCCGCGATCTCGCCCACGTGGCGCACGCCCAGGCCGAAGAGCACGCGCGCCAGCCCCTGCTGCTTCGACGTCTCCAGCCCGTCCAGCAGGTTGCGCGCGGACTTCTCCTTGAAGCCCTCCAGCGTCAGCAGGTCGTCGAGCGTAAGACGATACAGGTCGCCGACGTCTTCGACCAGCTTTTTGCGCCTGCGGCCGTCCGCGCCGTCCGGCACCGCTTCGTCCGACACTCCCTCGCCCGTCATCTCACCTGCCGGCGGGCTCTCGTCGGAGGGCGCTTCCTCCTCCGTGGCGTCCCAGGGGGGCGTGTATCCAACCCCGGCCGCGTCGTCCGCCACCGGCCGGCCCGCGTCGTCCACCGGCCGCGCGCGCACCATCTGCAGGATCGTGCGCTCGCCCAGGCCGCGGATGTCCATGGCCCCGCGCGACGCGAAGTGCACGATCCCCCAGTAGATCCGCGCCGGGCACGCCGAGTTGGGGCAGTAGACCATCGCCTCGCCCTCGGGCTTCTCCACCGGCGTCTGGCAGGCGGGGCACCGGTCCGGCATGGTGAATTCCGCCGCGCGCTGCTGCCCCTCCTCCAGCACGGGCCCGACGACCTGGGGGATGACCTCGCCGGCGCGCTTGACGAGCACCTTCTCGCCTTCGCGCAGGTCCTTGCGGCGGATGTCTTCCTCGTTGTGCAGCGTGGCCAGCTTCACGATCACCCCGCCCACCTCCACCGGCTCCAGCTCGGCGTAGGGGTTCAGCGCGCCCGTCCGGCCCACGTTGATGCGGATCGCCTTGAGCGTGGTGACGACGAGCGCCGGCGCGTACTTGTACGCCGTGGCCCAGCGCGGCTCGCGGCCGCCCACGATGCCGAGCTCCGTGTGCAGCGCGACCGGGTTCACCTTCACCACCGCGCCGTCCACCTCGTAGTCCAGCGTCCCGCGCGTCTTCTCGAACTCGGTGACGAAGGCGAGGACCTCGGCGAGCGAGTCGCATGGCCGCGCCAGCGTGTTGACGGGGAAGCCCCACGCCTTCAGCGCCTCCAGCAGCGCCCATTGCGTGGCGAACGGCCCCTCGTTGCCGCGCCCGGTCTCCACCGCGTAGGCGAAGAAGCGCAGCGGCCGCTTCGCCGTGATCGCCGGGTCGAGCTGGCGGAGCGCCCCGGCGGCGGCGTTGCGGGGGTTGGCGAAGGTGGCCAGCCCCTCGGCGGCGCGCGCCCGGTTCATCCGCTCGAAGCCGGGGAGCGACATGTACACCTCGCCGCGCACCTCCATCAGCGGCGGCGGCTCGGGCGCGTCGCCCGACGTCCTCAGCCGGAGCGGGATCTGGTTGATCGTGCGCAGGTTGCGGGTGACGTCCTCGCCGATCGTGCCGTTGCCGCGCGTGGCGCCCTTGACGAAGACGCCGTCCTGGTAGGTCAGCGCGATCGCCAGCCCGTCGATCTTGGGCTCCACCACGTAGCCGGCGGTGCGCACCTCGTCGGCGATGCGGGCGTTGCGCGTCTCCCACGCCTCCAGCTCCTCGGGGCCGAAGGCGTTGTCCAGCGACAGCATCGGCGCCAGGTGCTCCGTCTTCTCCAGCTTCGACGCGGGCTCGGCGCCCACGCGCTGCGTGGGCGAGTCGGCGGTGCGCAGCTCGGGGTGCGCCTCCTCGAGGCGCTTCAGCTCGTGGAACAGCCGGTCGTACTCGGCGTCCGAGAGCGTCGGCGCGTCGAGCACGTAGTATTCGTGGCTGGCTTGTTCCAGGAGCTCCCGGAGCTCGGCCGCGCGCGCGGCGAGCTCCGGAGGGGCGGGGGGCGTCACCGTTCGGCTACGCTTGGGCGGGGGTCTTCTGCGTTGCGCGGATCACGCGATTGCGGCCGGACTCCTTGGCCTCGTAGAGCGCCTCGTCGGCCTCCTTCAGCAGCGCCTCGGGGCTGTCCACCGCGTCCATGGGGAACGAGGCCACCCCCGACGAGCAGGTCATGCGGATCTCGGTGTCCTCGTCCCTGTAGACGTGCGACTCCACCGCCTCGCGCACGCGCTCGGCGAAGCGGGCGGCCTCCTCCTCGCCGGTGTTGGGGAGGATGGCGATGAACTCCTCGCCGCCGTAGCGCCCCACCATGTCGATCTCGCGCGCGGTCTCGCGCAGGATGCGGGCGGTCTCGTAGAGCACCACGTCGCCGGTGGGGTGGCCGTAGGTGTCGTTGATCGCCTTGAAGCGGTCGAGGTCGATCATGGTCACGCCCAGCGGCTCGCCGCTGCGGCGCGAGCGCTCGAACTCGTCGCGCAGCAGCTCGTGCACGTGGCGGTGGTTGAACAGCTCCGTCAGGCCGTCGGTGATCGACAGCTTGCGCAGCCGCTTGTTGGCCACCTCCAGCTCGCGGTTCTTCTGGTCGAGCTCGTCCTGCAGGCGCTTGATGCGCAGCATGGCGCGCACCCGCGCCTCGAGCTCGTTGAAGTGGTAGGGCTTGGCGATGTAGTCGTCGGCGCCGGTGTTGAGCCCCTGCACGATGTGCTCGGTCTCGCCCAGCGCGGTGACCAGGATGATGGGGATGAAGGGAAGCGTGTCGTCGTGCTTGATGCGGCGCGACACCTCGTACCCGTCGATCCCCGGCATCATCACGTCGCAGAGGATGAGCTGCGGCGGTTCGGCGTGCACGGAGGCCAGCGCCTCCTCGCCGTTGGAGGCGGTCGCCACCAGGTACCCGCGCGACTCCAGGCGGGCGCGCAGGATCTCCACGTTGTCGGGAAGGTCGTCCACCACCAGCACGCGCACCCCTCCCGGTGCGGCGCCGTCGGCCGCTGCAGCGCTCAAGCGCGCGCCTCCCGCCCCGCGCCGATGAAGCGCTCCACCTCGGCCACCACGCGCCGCGGCTCGCACGGCTTGGCCAGGTAGCCGTCGCAGCCCACCTCCTGGGCCTTGGCGCGGTCGGTGGCCAGCGCGTGCGCGGTCAGGGCGATGATGGGGATGTCGCTGGTCCCCGGCTCGCTCTTGAGGATGCGGGTCGCCTCCCACCCGTCGATGAGGGGGATGCTGATGTCCATGAGAATCAGGTCCGGATGGTCCTCGCGGGCCATGCGTACACCGTCCTCGCCGTTGCGCGCCTCGGTCACCCTGTATCCGAAGTGCTCCAGGATGGTACGGTAGACGGTCCGGTTGTCCTCGTTGTCTTCCACGAGGAGGACCGTCTTGCTGGAGTCGGCCATGTTCCGCGATTACCTCCGTTCCGGGTTCCACCGCGCTCCCCGCAGTCAGGCGGCGGGGGAAAGTGGCGCGCGGCGGGGCAGACGATCATATATACCGCTGCTTGCGACACACCCGCAAGCGGCGGTCCCCGGCCGTATCGGGGGGGGATGAGCCGCACGCGGCACGCCCGTTGCCGTCGCTCTCCAGTACCCTTGCGCTAGCCATCTGTTTCCCGGAACGGCATGCACTACGACGATTCGACGCGGCGGCTCAACCTCCTCGGCGGCCTGGTCCTGGGCGCGGCGCTGGGCGCGGGGCTGGCCCTGCTCCTCCTCCCCGAGGATCGCCTGAAGTCCGGCGGCCGCGTGGTGGTCCGCGCCGCCCGCCGCCTCGGCCGCACCATCGACGACGACGAAGGGTCCGAACCTCTCCGAAGCCGTGGACGCGCCGGCTACGACGAGGATGGCGACGCTCTCGAAGCCCGCGGCTACGACGACGACGGCGTGTCGGATGATGACGGCGCGGCGGAGGATGACGGAGGGGACGGCGACGAGCTCGGCGCCCGCCGCCGCGCGACGGGTGGGGCGTCCTCCGCGCGGCCGCGCGCGGCACGGCTGGCGAAGCGCAAGTTCGAGCTGTGAGCGGGGCGGGCGTCCGGACGGCCGGACCATCTACACGCGGTCCATTTCTCCAGACGGGCGGCTGAAGCCGCAGCTAGAACAATGGGAAGCCTCGCACACAGCCGCGAGGCTGTGAGGGCGGGTTCCGCGCGTTTCAGCCGAGGGTGGAGCGGGTGAAAGCGGACTCGCGCACCTGTCCGTCGTCGATCTGTCGATCTTACGCTCGCACTTTCGCACCGGGTTCGATGTCCATCCATCCCGATGAGCTTGGCCCGCTGTTCAAGCGGTATTTCGACGGGCGGCGCCTGGTGGTGGTGTCGAACCGCGAGCCGTACGAGCACCGCTGGAGCGAGGAGGTGGGCGAGACGACGGTGCGGCGGCCGGCCGGCGGGCTCACCAGCGCCCTCGACCCGCTGATGCAGGCGCTGGGGGGAACCTGGGTGGCGTGGGGGAGCGGCGAGGCCGACCCGGGCGTGGTGGACAAGGAGAGCCGGGTGCGCGTTCCGCCCGACGAGCCTGCGTACACGCTGCGCCGCGTGTGGCTCAACAACGACGACATCCACCGCTACTATCTGGGCTTCAGCAACCAGTTCCTCTGGCCGCTCTGCCACCTGCGGCCGGACCTCACCCGCATCCGCGCGCGCTACTGGGAGCGTTACCGCCGCGTGAACCGCCGCTTCGCCGAGGCCACGCTGGAGGAGGTGCGCGGGAAGACGGCGGCGATCTGGTTCCAGGACTACCACCTGGCGCTGGCGCCGCTCTTCGTGCGCGCCCGCCGGCCCGACCTGGCGCTCGCCCACTTCTGGCACATCCCCTTTCCGCCGATCGACATCTTCCGCCTCTCCCCCCACGCCGAGTACCTGCTGCGGGGAATGCTGGCGAACGACCTGATGGCGTTCCACCTCCCCCAGTTCGCGCACAACTTCCTGCGCTGCGCGGGGCGGCTGGCGGGCGCGGAGGTCGATTGGCAGGCGCGCACCGCCACGCTGGACGGCCACACCTGCCACGTGGAGGATTTCCCCATCTCCATCGACATCCAGCAGTTCCGCGACGCCGCGGGGGCCGATGGGGTGGAGGAGCAGATGGAGCGGCTGCGTGCCCGCTACGCGCCGCGCGGCGGGGCGATCGGGGTGGGGGTCGACCGGATGGACTACAGCAAGGGGCTGCCGGAGAAGTTCAAGGCGCTGGAGTTCCTCTGGGAGCGCTACCCCGAGTTCCGGGAGCGCTTCACCTTCATCCAGGTGGCCGTCCCCAGCCGCAGCGACATCGAGGCGTACGACGAGCTGGCGCAGAAGGTGGACAAGCAGGTGCGGGAGATCAACGAGCGCTTCGGCACCGACGGCTGGCGCCCGATCCACCTGGTGAAGCAGTCGCTCGCCGCCGAGCGCCTGGCCATCCTCTACCGCATGGCCGACGTGTGCGTGGTGAGCTCGCTGCAGGACGGGATGAACCTGGTGGCCAAGGAGTTCGTCGCGAGCCAGGTGGACGGCCGCGGCGTGCTGCTGGTGAGCGAGTTCGCCGGCGCCGCCGAGGAGATGGCCCACGGCGCGATGCTGATCAACCCGTACGACCCCGAGGCCTGCGCCGTCACCCTGCGGGAGGCGCTGACGCTGCCCAGGGACGTGCGCGCCGCCAACATGCGCACGCTGCAGGGGTCGATGAAGACGATCTACGAGTGGATGGCCGACACCTTCACCCGCTGGGGCGAGGTCATCACCGAGAAGCCTGCCGGCGACGTGCCCGCCCCGCCCGCGGACGACGACGAGCTCTTCGCCGTGGGCCGTGCCGAGGGACGCTACTCGGACGACGTGTAGACGGCGAAAGGCACGCCCTCCTCGGTGAGCGCGAGGCGGAGCCGGTCGAGATCCCCGGGGAGTGTCTCCAGCGCCAGGTTGCAGCGCGCGTTCGCCGCCGCCGGCGCGGGGATCACCTCCGCGGGGATCTCGCGTTCCCGCGCGATCTCCTCGGCCCAGAGGGCATGGTGGGTGGTTTCGAAGGTGAAGATCGGGCCGTCAGGCATTAGATGATCGGATTCGATTGACGGTGTGTTCTACACGACGTACGCTTTGGCATCGAAGCGATCACCCCGCCGGCATTTCTCCGCTACCTGGAGCAAAGATGAGCAGCTTGAGCCTCAGACTGCCCGATTCTCTCCACAAGGGCGTGCGAGAGCTCGCGTCGCGCGAGGGGATCTCGATCAACCAGTTCATCGCGACCGCCGTCGCGGAGAAGATGGCCGCGCTGATGACGGAAGACTATCTCGGGGAGCGTGCTCGCCGGGGCAGCCGCGCGAAGTACGAGGCGGCGCTCGCGCAGGTCCCGGACGCGGAACCGGCCGACTACGACCGGCGCTGAGCGCGCGTCCTCACGCGCGCCGCCTCAGTCGACGCCCAGCCGATACACCGCGCCCGGATCCCGTGCGTCCGGGGTGAAGCCCATCTTCCGCAGGTACCTGGCGTGCTGGGCGCTGCCCGGCGGGCTGGCGAGGGTGCGGATGCCGCGCTCGCGGAAGAAGTCGGCGCTCTCGCCGTAGACGTATCGCCCCACCTTGAGGTCGCGGAAGCTGGGGATGACGTAATCCAGCCGCACCCACAGGCACCCGTCCTCGCGCACCTGGCCGATGAACAGCCCGGCCGGCATCAGGTCGCGCAGCACCAGGAAGGTGAGCTCGCCCGGCTGCGGCGGCTGCGTGAACTCGAGGACGAAGCGGCGGATGTCGTCGGCGTGGAAGCCGAGGAAGTACTGCACGTACTTCGAGTCGGGCTCAACCTCCAGGATGCGGAAGTATTCCTTGGCGCGCAGCATCCGCGACAGGAACCACACGTTGATCACGCAGATGAACGCGTTCACCGCCGCCACGGGATACGCGCCGATCAGCAGCCCGTAGATGGTGAACGCCAGCGACCCCACCAGGTTGATCAGCCGCAGGCGCAGGATGCGGCTCATCATCAGCGACACCGCCACCAGCACGCTCGCCAGGTAGCCCAGCAGCTCCAGCCACAGCTTGGAATCCATCAAGATCCTTTAGGTCAGAACGAATATTTGCGCTCCGGCGGCCCCGCGGCCCCGCGGCCCCCTCCCCGCGCCTGAGAGCGCTCGCCCTCCCCCGCTTCGCGGGAGAGGGTAAAGGTTCGCGCGCCGCGCGGCCGCCCTTGCAGTTCCCCCCTCCCCCGCGGAGCGCGCGCGGAGCGCGGGGAGGCCGGGGGAGGGGGCAGCCGCGGCGTCGAAGAACTCCGCCGCCCGCAGCGAGGCCCGCGGAGGATTCTTCGGGCGCGCCTGGACGGCGAGGGGAATACCACCGCCGCCTCTCCGCTGCAAGGCCGGGCGGGCACGTCTCGCGATGTGGCAAAGGGCTTGCGAAGACAGGCGATCCGCGGGCGGCAGCGCGCCGCGCTGGATTCCGACACGGGAGAGGAACGTCGATGCGCCTGAATACCGGGGGGAGCCGCAACGTCGAGGACCGCCGCGGGATGGGCGGACTGGCGGCCGGAGGTGGGCTGGGCGCGGTGGTGCTGGGACTTCTGTACATGCTGCTGGGCGGCGACCCGAGCGCCGTTCCCGTTCCCGGCGGTGCCGGCGGAACCCCCCAGGCGCAGCAGGGCCAGCAGGGAGGGCAGGCCACCGACGCCGAGGGCCAGTTCGTGAGCAAGGTGCTGGCGAGCACCGAGAACACCTGGAACGGCGTGTTCCAGAAGATGGGGCAGACCTACCAGGAACCCACGCTGGTGCTGTTCACCGGGGGGACGTCGACGGCGTGCGGGTACGGGCAGTCGGCGATGGGCCCGTTCTACTGCCCCACCGACGGCAAGGTCTACATCGACCTGAGCTTCTACCGCGAGCTGGAGCAGCGCTTCCAGGCGCCGGGCGACTTCGCCAAGAGCTACGT
The DNA here is from genome assembly GCA_035630095.1 of Longimicrobium sp. Classification (GTDB taxonomy): domain Bacteria; phylum Gemmatimonadota; class Gemmatimonadetes; order Longimicrobiales; family Longimicrobiaceae; genus Longimicrobium. Next base: position 3,831 of record DASQLJ010000023.1, on the reverse strand, counting down.
GCTGGCGCACGAGGTGGGGCACCACGTGCAGAACCTGCTGGGGATCTCGGAGCAGGTGCAGCGCGCGGAGCGGGCCGCCGGCACCAAGGCCGAGGCGAACGCCTACTCGGTGCGGCTGGAGCTGCAGGCCGACTGCCTGGCCGGCGTCTGGGCCGGCGAAGCCCGGCAGCGCGGCGAGCTGCAGATCGACCAGGCCGACGTGCAGAGCGCGCTGGCCGCCGCCACCGCCATCGGCGACGACAACCTGCAGAAGCAGTCGCAGGGCCGCGTGGTGCCCGAGAGCTTCACGCACGGCAGCTCGGCGCAGCGCGTGGAGTGGTTCAGCCGCGGCCTGCAGAGCGGCGACATGCGCCAGTGCGACACCTTCCAGGGCGCGTCGTAAGCCTCGGTTATCGCACGCTGGATCGATCGCCCGCCTCCGCGCTCAGCGGGGGCGGGCGATTCGCGTTTCCATACCGGGTTGCCGAGTCTCGTTCGGGACCTTCAAAACAATGGCTCACGCAGAGCAGCAGAGAAACAGAGAGATTGCGGAAGTTCTCCGCTTCTCCGCTGCTCTGCGTGAGCTTTCCATCGATCGTTGATCCCGAACTGGCCTATGCAAAATGGTATCAGGTGGATGCGCGCAGCGGCGGCACGTAGAAGCTGAGCGTGTGCAGCGGCTCGCGGCCGGTGTTGCGGAGCTCGTGCGCCTCGCCGCGGTCGATGCGCAGCAGGGTGCCGGGCCGCAGCGCGTGCTCCGTCCCCTCCACCACTGCCACGCCTTCGCCGGCGTGCACCAGCAGCCACTGGTCGGTTTCGGGATGGCGGTTCCGAGGGCCGCCTTCGCTGGCTCCCGGCGCGAGCGTCATGGTGGCCGCCATCGCGTGCTCGTCCGTCATCACCGCCGTCCAGTCGCCGCCGAACGTGACGTCTTTCTTCTCCATCTTGTTCCGTAGATTGGGGATGAGCCGTAACGGCCACCGATCACGCGTTTGGCCTGGGCCGCTGACCGGCGGCTGAAGCCGCAGCAACAACTACAAAAAGCCTCGCAAACTGCGCGAGGCTCCCACGCTCGGCGGCAGCGCCGCGTCGTCCGGGCCGGCACAGCCGGTGGCCGGCTTAGAGGAACGCGGGCGCGGCGATGGGGCGGCCCTCGGCGAAGCGCTCGGGGCGGAGCGCGTGCACGTCCATCGTGCGCGCGGCGCCGTCGAGGATGATCTCGGCGAGCAGGTGGCCGAGCGCGGGCGAGTGCATCACCCCGTGGCCCGACGAGCCGTTGGCCAGGTACAGGTTGTCCACGCCCGGCGCGGCGCCGAGCAGCACGTGCTTGTCGGGGCTCATCTCGTACAGCCCGCACCAGCACGCGTCGCGGTCCACCGGCACGCCGCGCAGCGCGGGGATGCGGCGGTGCGCGCGGGCGGCCAGCTTCGGCAGCCAGGATTCGGAGAACGCGAGGCTGGAGGGATCCTCACACTCGTCCGGCCAGAGGAGGAGCGCGCGGCCGTCGCGCATGCGCAGGTGGAAGCCGTCGCCGAGGAAGACGGTGAGCGGCATCGCCTCGGGGAGCACGTCGGTGGGCACGGTGCAGGCGACCTGGCGCCGCAGCGGGCGGACGGGGATCTCCACCCCCGCCAGCCGCGCGACGGGGGCGGCCCACGCGCCGGCCGCGTTCACCACCGCGCCCGCCGCGATCTCGCCGGTCGACGCGCGGACGGCGGTGATGCGGCCGCGCTCGGTGCGGATGCCCTCCACCGCGCCGCCGTAGTCGAAGCGCACGCCCAGCCGCCGCGCCGCCTCGGTGTAGCCGCGCAGGATCTCCAGCGGGCGGATGAAGCCGTCGGACGGGCACCAGGTGCCGCCCACCAGGCCGTCGTCGGCGATCGCCGGGTTGATCTCCTTCGCCTCCGCCGGGGTGACGGGGCGCGGGTCCGTGGCGCCGGCGGCGTGCTGCAGCGCCTGCGCGGCGAGGAGGCCGTCCATCGTCGCGCGGTCGTCGGCCAGGAGCAGGTAGCCGTGCGGGCGATAGCCGGGGTCCACCCCCAGCTCGTCGCGGAAGCGCAGCAGCTTCTCCAGCGCCAGCAGCGACAGGCGCACGTTCACCTCCGAGCCGAACTGCACGCGGAAGCCCCCGGTCGCCTTCCCCGTGCTGCCGCACCCCGGCGCCGGCTCGCGCTCCAGCACGCGCACGTCGGTGCATCCGCGCGCCGCGAGGTGGTACGCGACGCTCGCGCCGATCACCCCGCCGCCCACGATCACGATCTCCGCCGTATCCATCAGCCGCACCCGCACGGCGTCGGTTCACGGCGTGGATCTCCCTCGGCCGACAGGGGCAGTGTCGCCCACCGTCCGCGAGGTTGCCGGAGATCGGGGGACGCGGAGGAGGAACGTGTCACGGCCTGGGATCGTGCGGACGTGGGCGGAGCGGAAGGGAGTCGGAGGTAGATTACGTCGCCGCGGGGAGCGGCGGCAACCGCGGGCTCTATTCGCCCAGGAACTCGCCGATCGCGTGCAGGGAGGGGATGCGGTCGGCCAGGACCTTGATGGTGGCGACGATCGGCACGGCCAGGAACGCCCCCGCGACGCCCCACAGGGCGTACCACACCATCACCGCCACCAGCACCGCCACGGGGTTCAGCTTCAGCCGGCTGCCGTAGGCGAAGGGGCTGACCAGGTTGTTCTGCACGGTGGTGATCAGCAGGTACGCACCGGGCGCCATCAGCGCGCGCGCCGTCTCGTCGAACGATCCCAGCCCCATCAGCGTGAGGAGCAGCACCATGATCATCCCCCCCAGGTAGGGGATGAACTCCAGCAGCGCGGCCAGGATCCCCCACAGCACCGGCGACGGCATCCCCAGCCCCCACATCGCCAGCCCCACCGCGATCCCCTGGCCGATGTTGATCAGCAGCGAGACCACGAGGTAGCGCGACACCACCGATTCGGACTCGTGCACCACCTCCACCGCGCGCTTCTTTTCGCTGATGTGGGGGAGCACGTGCACCAGCTTGCGGATGAACATCGTCCCCGAGGCGAGCAGGAACCAGGTGAGCAGCAGCACCTCGAGCAGGCTGGTGAGAAGCCCCGTCGTGACCCCGAACGCACGCGCGGCGACGTTCGACACGCCGAAGCTCGGCTGCTCCTTTCCTTCGCCCGACGATGACTGCTCCTGCTGGGCGCCCCCCGCCGGGGGCGCGGACCCGCTGGACGCCGCCTGCCCCGGCGCGGCCTGTCCGGACGCCGGCTGATCCGACCCCTTCGCCTCCTTGGTCGCGCCGCCCATCACCCCGGACGCGCCGCCGATGGCGGGGACCAGGTCGCGGAGCTTTTCCTGCGCCTTCTTGATGCTCTGGGGCGCCTGGCGCATCCAGCCCTGCACCGGCGTGGCCACCGCGATCGCGGCGCCGGCCAGCGCCGCCAGCATCCCCAGCATCACGATCGTCGCGGCGACGCCGGTGGGCACCCTCAGCTTCTCCAGCGCGCGCACGACCGGGCGGAGGAGCGCGGTGAACACCAGCGCCATGCCGATCGGGATGAACACCCCCCGCGCGAAGTACAGCCCGGCGAAGGTGAGCGTGACCGCGATCAGCACCACGGCGACCGTGCGCACGCGCTCGCCACGCTGCGGCGTCGTCGGGGCGGGCGCGATCACCTCGGGCTGGCTGTCGGTCAACGTCGGCGGCCGTTTGCGGGTACGTGGGGAACGGAATCGCCTGCGCAAATGCAAGCTCGGGACCGGAGGGGGTTGATGGATGTCGGCGCGGCGGATGTCGAGGCAGGGTGCTGGGTGCTGGGTCGCCAATCCCCAGTCCCAGGTGCCAAGTCCCCAGTCCTCGGCGCTGAGGCCCGAACACCGGG
>DASQLJ010000022.1:0-8955 GCA_035630095.1 Longimicrobium sp. | reverse complement strand
CGCGCCATCTCTGTCGACTGCGTGAACGAGCGGGGCCATGGCGCGACGGCGGCTCGGCGCCGTTGGCAACGGCGGTATCGTTGCCTACGGCGCGCGAAGCCCGGCCCGGAGCGCAGCGGAGGGACACGCCCGCACCCGGCGGTTTCGTTCCGGACGGATTAGAACGCGTAGCCGACGCTCGCCCCCACCCAGGGGAACACGTTGCCGCTGGCGACGACCGGGGTGAAGCCCACGCGGAACATCACGCCGCCCGCCGGCTTCTGGTAGCGGTAGCCCAGGGTGGCGGTGCCGTACACCGCGCTGCCCCATTCGTCGCCCAGGTCGGTGCTTTCCACGCCGGCCGTCGCGATCCCGATCCCCACGCCGGTTTCGAAGTGGCTGTTCCCCTCGCCCAGCAGGTAGGTGGCCATGATGGGGAAGAGACCCACCGCCACCTCGTCGCCTTCGTCCTCGGCCTGGATGTACATCCCGCCCACGCGCAGCCCCAGCCTGGGCGTGAAGAAGCGCTCGTAGTTGAGCGAGTAGAGCCCGGCGTTGCCGAGCAGCTCCACGAAGAAGGTGTTCTTGGCCACGCCGGTGGCGACGGGCGCGGTGTCCTGCGCGGCGGCGGCCCCGACGGCGGTCAGCGAAAACGCGAGCGCGAGGGCGGTGTTGCGGAAGCTGAACATCGGATTGCCTGTACGGTGGGAGGAAGCAAGATGCGCGTTTGTGCACTATCCGGCAGGGCAACTCCGGCGCCTTCCCCTGCCATTTCCATCAACCCGATGTATCCCAATTGCTTATGCCAGAATCCTGCCGATGAGAGGTGGCGGGCGTCGTCCAGCGGTGGCGACAAACATCTGGATGACCGGGTGACACTCGGAGACAATTCGCGCGGGCGGCCGGCCCGCGGAGCGATCGATCCCGCTCCGCCGTGGGCCGCCGCCGTGTCACGGGACCTTGAGAAACGTGGACGGGCGGTCGTCCACCGCGAGCTTGCGCAGCCCGCACGAGCGGCACTTGTACTGGAAGATCGTGCTCATGAACGGCTTGAAGAACGTCTTGGCGCACCGCGGGCAGGGGAAGAAGACGATCCTCATCCCCACGTACATCGAGCTTGCCACCCAGGCCAGCCCCCAGATCGGGAACAGCGCCGCCAGCACGTTCTCGGCACCCACCTGCGGAAGCAGCCACACCAGCCCGGCGATGGTGAGCCATCCCACCCCGCTGGTGAACCACAGCCTGCGCCAGAGGGCGCGATACTCGTCCCACGCGTAGGCGTACGGGCGATCGACCACGGGCGTGGCGGTCTGGCCGGGCTGTCCCACGACGGCGGCCGGCGCGGCGCCGGGGAGGGGCTGCGCCTCCTTGCGGCGGAGCTCGTCGGACAGCTGCATCCAGGAGGGGTCGCGCATGGCGAGGGAGGGGGTGCGGGGTGGCGTCGGAAGGGCGGGGGAGCGCTGGAACGGCGCCGCCCCCGGCCCGGCATGGAGTCGCGTCGATGTGACGGGTCCCACGATCCTCGGACGATCCCGCGCCTTCCCCCCTCCACGGCGGTGCCTCGGAGGCGGGCGACGTGCGGCGCGGGCGTCAGGCGCCCACGAACTCGTCCACGAAGTAGCGCGGGCTCAGCTCCTCGCCGGTGGCGTGCACCAGCAGCTCGTTCCAGTCCAGCGTGGCGCCGGGGACGAAGATCTTCTCGCGCAGGAACGTGCCCACCCGCGGGTGCCCGGCGATGCTGCGCCCCCGCGGCACGCCGCGCCGCGCGTGGGCCGACACCTGGCTGGCCATCAGCTCGCCCAGCAGGTAGTTGTGATAATACACCGGGCTGAGCGAGAAGTGGATCTTCGCCGCCCAATCGGGCGCGGCGCGGCCGTCGGGGCGGCGGATGTACTGCAGGCGCTCCACCAGCGACCACCAGAGCGAGTCCAGGTCGTCGCGGTCGGGGTTCCGGTACAGCTCGCGCTCGAAGTACACCATCACCAGGATCCACCGCGCCGAGATCAGCATCGCCGCGCGCTGCTGGGCGGCGATGTCGGCGGCCTCCTCGTCGCTCGGCGTGGCGCCCACCACGTCGCGCAGCCACGCGGGGTCGCGCGTGAGCCGGCCCATGTACATCGCCACCGCCTCGGTGCTGAGCGTGTGCGCGATGGTGCGGAGCGTGAAGGGGAGCGCCCCGGGGATGTACTTGTCGTAGACGGCGTGCCCCAGCTCGTGCAGCAGCGTGCCCATCCACTGCTCGTTCGGCCGCAGGTTGCACAGCACGCGCACGTCGCCGCGGCGGTCCACGTCCACGCAGAAGGCGTGCTGGTCCTTCCCCTCGCGCTCGTACAGGTCGCTGCGGGCCAGGACGTCGTCCACCTCCAGCCCGATGCCGCGGAAGAACTCGGTCGCGGTGGCCTCCAGGTCGCGCTCGCGGAACCAGGCGTCCAGCTCCACCCGGCCGCTGACGGACGGCGCTTCCTGGGCGAAGAAGTCGTCCCAGTGCCACGGCCGCAGCTCGTCGGGGGCGATGCCGAAGCGCTCCGCCAGCCGCCCATCCATCTCGTCGCGGAAGCGGCGGAAGGGCTCGTCGGTCCGGTCGCGGAACTCGTCGAGCACGGCGAAGAGGCGCTCCTCCCCCAGCTCCTGCAGGTGCAGCTCCATCGCGTAGAAGTGGGGGAAGCCCAGCTCCCGCGCGGCGGCGTTGCGGCGGCGCACCAGCTCGCGCAGCGGCTCGGCGACCTCGCGGCCGATCTCCTTGCTCGCTTCCCACGCCTCGCGGCGCGCGGCCGGGTCTGTCGTCCCCCGGAACGCCTCCAGCAGCTCGTTGTTCGACAGCCGCTCGCCGCGGAACGTCGCGCGGAAGGTGTGGAAGACGTGCTCCAGCTCGGCGCCGCGCCGCACCAGGTCGCGGATGGTGTCGGGGGGGAGCTGGCTGCGCGTGAACTCGTGCCCCAGCAGCACGAGCTGGCGGCGGAGAAGAGGGTCGCCGATGCGGCCGCCCTCCAGCCAGCCGCGCACCCGCCGCGCGCCCTCGGCGTCGGAGAAGAGCAGCGACACCGCGGCGCGCGCCTGCGACGCCCGCTCCAGCGCCTCCTCGCCGCCGCCGACGGCCGCGTCCCACGAGTGGAGCCCGGAGTCGCGCATCAGCGGGTCCATCCGCGCCTCCATCTCCGCCACGAAGGCGCGCGCCTCGGGCTCGTCCCGACCGTCGTCGTGCCCGGCCGGCGCCGCGGCGAGGTCGCGCGTGCCGCTCATCGCAGCTCGTCGTACAGCGCGGCGATCGCCTCGGCGCCGCGGTGGAAGTTGTCCAGCGACATCCACTCGTTGGGCGCGTGCGCGTTCTCGCCCGGCAGGCCGAAGCCGATCAGCACCACCGGCGCGTGCAGCGTGTCCTCGAACGCCTTGACGATGGGGATCGAGCCGCCCTCGCGGATGGTCACCGGGTCGCGCCCGTACGCCTTCTCCAGCGCGCGGCGCGCGGCCTCGAACACCGGGCCGCTGGGCGCGGCGAACCAGGGCTGGCCGCCGTGCAGCGCCTCCACCTCCACCGTCACCCCTTCCGGCGCCAGCGACTTCACGTGCTCGGTGAAGGCGCGCTCCACCTGGTGGTACTCCTGGTCGGGGACCAGCCGCATCGACACCTTCGCCATCGCCCGGGCGGGGAGCACGGTCTTGGCGCCCTCGCCGGTGTAGCCGCTGAGCAGGCCGTTCACGTCCAGCGTGGGCCGCACCCACAGCCGCTCCAGCGCGCCGTAGCCCCGCTCGCCGCCCAGCTTGGGCGCGCCCACCTCCTCGCGCAGCGTCTCTTCCTGGAAGGGGAGCCCGGCGATGGTGGCCTTCTCCTCGGCCTCGATCTCCCGCACGGCGTCGTAGAAGCCGGGGATGGTGACGCGGCCCTGGTCGTCGTGGAGCTGCGCGATGATCTTCGCCAGCGCGTTGGCGGGGTTCACCACCGCGCCGCCGTAGGCGCCCGAGTGCAGGTCGGTGGCGGGGCCCTGCACGCGCACCTCCATGTACGCCAGCCCGCGCAGCCCGATGGTGATGGAGGGGAGCCCGGGCGCGAACATGGTGGTGTCGCTGATCATCACCGCGTCGCAGCGCAGCCGCTCGGCGTTGGCGGCCAGGAACTCGGCCAGGTGCGGCGAGCCGACCTCCTCCTCGCCCTCGATCAGGAAGACGACGTTCACCGGCAGCGTGCCGTTCTCGGCCAGGTGCGCCTCCACGGCCTTGAGGTGGAGGTAGACCTGGCCCTTGTCGTCCACCGAGCCGCGGGCGAACAGCTTGCCGTCGCGCTCGGTGGGCTCGAAGGGCGGGGTCAGCCACTCGTCCAGCGGCTCGGCGGGCTGCACGTCGTAGTGGCCGTACACCAGCAGCGTGGGCGCGCCCTCGGCGCCGCGCCACTCGCCCAGCACCACCGGGTGGCCGGCCGTGGGCACGATCTCCACCGTGGTCAGGCCGATGGCGCGCATGCGGTTGGCCAGCCACTCGGCCGCGGCGGCGGTGTCGGCCTTGTGCTCGCTCTTGGCGCTGACGCTGGGGATGCGCAGCAGCTCGTTCAACTCCGCGACGCTCCGGTCGCGGTTCCGCTGGAGGTATTCGGTTACGGGCATGGGCCTGGCGCTCTGGGGGTGCGTCCGCGCGCGGCTGTTTCCGGTCCGCGCCGAAGGCGGCGAATATAACCATCGCCCCCGCAGTCGGCATCCGTCCCTATTCAGGCCGCGGCCGCTGCCCCGGAGGCGACCTCACCCGTGCGCCAGTAGATGCCGCCCTCGCGCTCCATCAGCCGGGCGCCGATCAGCTCGCGTCGCAGTGTTGCGAAGTCGGGGTGGTGGCGGCCGATGATCTCGTTCACCTCGCGCTCGGGGTACCGCCGCCCGTGCTCGAAGCGGTCGGCGAGCCACGCCAGCACCACGTCGCGCTTCTTCCGCACGTCGGGGATCTTGGTGAGCCGCTCGCCGTCGAGGTACGTCCGCAGCACCTTGCGCTCCCAGGCGCCGGTGTCGGCCTGCTCGGCCAGCCGCGTCACCTTCTCGGGGGTGAACAGGTCGCGGCTGAGCTGCCGCAGCCGGTCGGCGTCGAGCGCGTAGAAATGCACGTTCCCCTCGCGCCGCATGGTCACCAGCCCGGCCTCGGAGAGCCTGGACAGGTGATGCGACACGGTGGGCTCCTTCAGCTCCATGATCTCCGCCAGCTCGCCCACGCTGCGCTCCTGCGCGGTCACCAGGCCCAGCAGCTTCAGCCGCGGCTCGTTCGCGAGCAGCTTCAGGTGCGCCACCATCCGCTGGATGTCCGTCTCCGTCATTGTCCTATCCGCCTCTCCACGTTAGAATTTAGATGTAGATCTAATTAGATAGATATCGAAACTTATCTAATCTCGCAAGCCTCGTGGCAGTCCGACAGGGGAAATGGTTCACGCAGAGTCAGCAGAGTCAGCAGAGAACAACCGCAGTTCCTCTGCTCACTCTGCTGACTCTGCGTGAAAACCGGCGATGCTGAACCAGCGATTGGTTATCGGATACGGGAAGATGCAGAAGACCCGGCGAGGAGCGCGTTCCTCGCCGGGTCTTCTGTTCCTGCGCCGGGATTTCGTCAGGAAGCGCCTTCCAGCTCCGCTTCCCGCTCGAGGTAGTAGGCCCTCTGCGACGGGTCGTAGTGGTTGAAGTCCGGCGCCGTCGTGCCGTCGCGCGAGGCGACCAGGTTGTCGAGATAGTATTCCCACCCGGGGCCGACGTCGCTCACCTTGGTCGACGCGTCGAGGTGGTGCACGAAGCGCAGCTCGGTGATGCCGTCAGTTTCGCTGAGGAACCCCTCGAGGTGCCAGCTCCCGTGGTCGTCGACGGATTTCACCGCCAGGTGGCGCGGCGGCTCGCACGCCACGATCTGCATCTCGCCCGGCGGGCCGTCCGCCTCGAACCCCATCGAGTACTGGATCGTCCGGCCCGGACCCGGCTCCCCGGTCCACGCGGCGAACCAGCGGGCCGTCCGCTCGGACTCGGTGATGCTCGCCCACACGTCCTCGATCGGCGCGCGGAAGGTGCGGATCAGGACGAGGTCGCGGCCCTCGGGCGTGCGGACGAGGCGTCCGGATGGGGTGGGGTTCATGCCGATTTCTCCTGGGGTGTCGGAAGGGGGGCGCGGTGCTCGCGCCGGGTGCGGTACACCTCGGTCTCCAGGGCGTCCAGGTGCCCCGACCATGGGTCGTGGAACTGCGCCAGCCACGCCTCCAGCTCCGCGAGCGGCGCAGTCTCCAGCCGGTACAGCCGCCGCCGCCCGCGGACCTCGTCCACCACCAGCCCGCACTCCCGCAGCACCCGCAGGTGCCGGCTGATCGCGGGCCGGCTGATGTCGAAGCACATCGCGATCTCCCCGGCCGACATCATGTGCCCGTTGAGCAGCATCATGATCTCGCGGCGCACGGGGTCGGAGATGGCGGCGGCGACTTCCATGGACGGAAGTGTAACCGTTGGGTTACGGTTGCGCCAGAGCGACGCGCGGGGAGCCGCGTCGGGGGGGAGGAAACGCAAGGGACCCGGCGAGGATCGAGTCCTCGCCGGGTCCTGTCAGGCCGTCCGTGCTCCGCGGCTTACGCGGCGTCGTCGCTGGCCCAGGGGTCGTTGTTCTTCCAGTTGCGGTCCAGCGGCGAATACAGGAAGACCAGGCTGCCGCTCGCGATCTTGGGGATCAGCGTCCTGGCGCGGGCCGGCTCCATCGCCGGGCACCCCTCGCTGCGGCCGGCCCGGCCGGGCGACACGTACGGGGCGCCGTGCACCACCACGCCGCGCGCGCGGGCCGCGCTGTTGAACTTCCCCGACAGGCCGGTGAGCCGCAGCCCCACCGAGCGGTACACCTTGCCGCCCGTCTTGCCCACGAAGGGGTAGGTCTCCTGCGCCAGGAACAGCCCCAGCGAGGTGGCGTTGCTCCCCTGCCCGTTGCCGAACCGGGTGGGCACGCCCTGCCCGTTCGCGGCCGAGCCGCGGCCGTGCGCCACCATGAACGGCCCGTCCACCAGCTTCAGCGCCTTCATGTCGAACACGTAGCCGCGCGGGGTGCGGCTGTCCAGGCCGTAGTCCACGAAGTACAGGTACGGCTTCCGCACTTTCGCGGGGTTCGCCGCCTGGTACTTGAAGTAGGCCCTGAAGGCCGAGCGCAGCGCATCCGGGTCGCTCTGCTTCTTCACGCCGCCGCCCAGCACCGCCAGCGCGCGCTGCACCTGCGCACCCTGGGCGCCGCTCTCGATGCCCGCGGTGGCCAGCACGCCGCGCGCGGCGGTCAGCACCGGGTGGGCGTAGGCGGGCGCGGGCGCCATCACCGGCGTCGTCTGCACCAGGGGCTGGGCAGTCTGGCGGCTGGGCTCGCTCATCAGGGCGCCGCCGGCGCCGGCAGTCGCGGCGGCCGCGGCGAGAATCAGCAGATCTCGGCGCATGTGCTCTCTTTTTTCAGGAAAGGCCCGCCCGGTCCAGCCGGATCGTGCCGAATCTTCGGTCCCACCAAATGAATCGCGCTCCCGGACCATGAGTGCGGGAGCGCGGCCCCTTTGCGATCCGTCCGTGGGGGTCAGCCCACCGACGGCCGGGTGTCGTGTCAGACGCCCGTATCGCGTACCACAAATTTAACAGCATCGTAAGTCGCTGTCAATTCACGAGATAGCTTCATTCTTACGTCTCGGATGGAAGGTAGTCCAGGAGGGGATGCGTTGCAGTTGGGGTTGAGATGGCGATGAAGTGGATGCAGACAGGTGCCGGGAGGCGGGGACGGAGCCTGGAGCACCGCAACGTCGGCTTTGCAGATCCTTATGCGCCGTGGTGAGGCGCTGCAGCATACTCGGAGCGGCCACCGCGCGTACACTTTTCGGCACTGTTGGACGTTGGAGCGGCGGTGAAATCCAAAATTTCACCTCCCGATCTTCTCCCGCCACGGCGCAAACATCTACGCGGAGCGCCGTTTAGCTCGGACCGCCCGCCGCCGGAATGTTGAAAAGTGGGTCAAGTGTACACCATACGCACCTTTACAGCGCCCTCCACCCCTTGTTTCGGAGTTTGTTCGGCTGTATTCTTTACCGTAGAAAACCCGTAAGAGGTTCCGCAACTCGATCGCATGGAGGGACCAACGATGGACCAGATGATCCCCGATCCCCAGCAGCACCGTGGGGCCACCGTGCAGCACCTGCGCGAGATGGCGGCGGCGCGCGTGGACAACACGTCGCTGCGCGGCGTGGCCCGGGAGATCGGAATGAGCCCCACCGGGCTCAAGAAGTTCCTGCTGGGCACCGCGCCCTACTCGCCCACGCTGCGCCGGCTGCGCAAGTGGTACCTGCAGCACGCCGCCCTGCCCACGGGGGAGGTCAGCTACCACGACGCTTCCGCGGCGCTGGTGGTGATCACCCACGACCTGCAGCCCGAGCCCCGCCGCGACGCCACCGAGTGCGTGCTCGACTGCCTGGAGCGCGGCTACGAGGCCAGTGGCCGTCCCCGCCCGCGGTGGGTGGCCGACCTGCGCGCCGAGTACGGCCACCGCCGGGCGAGCTAAGACCCATTCCGCCGGCGCCGGCCACTTCCGGCCACGCAGGCGCACGTTCTTCCTCAGCGCATCCCCGCAGCGGTTCGAGCCTCACAATCGAGGCTCATCCCCCCTCTCCTCCGCAGATCTCGCCCGCCCTCGGACCTTCCGCCGTGTCACAACGATCGAGCCCCGACGCCGGACCGGCATCGGGGCTCTCGACGTCCACGCACGCGTCTCCGCGTCACTCCGGGGGCTTCGGCCCGCCGCCGCCGTCCAGCCGCGCGATGACGGCGACCTGGCGCAGGTGCTCGCGCACCGCGTCCAGCCCGCCCGCGCGGAAGATGCGCAGGAGCTGCTTGTACTTGTCGTTGAAGTACTTCCCGCTGTCCGCGCGCCAGATGTGCCTGGCAAGCAGGTATTCGAGCAGCGTCATCTGCCGGTCCTGCGTGCGGCGGTCTTCGGCGAGCTCCTCGCTCATCGGCGCGAGCGCGT
>DASQLJ010000021.1:0-3161 GCA_035630095.1 Longimicrobium sp. | reverse complement strand
GGGCGTGTCCCCGCTGCGCGGGGCCGGGCTGCGCGCTGCGTAGGGCACGATACCGCCGTGCCCAACGCAGCCGGGCCCACGCCGGCCCGCCCACGTTTCCGTGCGACGGAGATGACGGTGCGAGGCGGGCCGGCGCGTTCCCGGCCCTCCGGGCGCGCATCCCTCACGCGTCGGCGCGGCTTCGGACGCCCTTGAGCACGCCCACCTGCTGCACGATAAACATTCGCCGGAGCAGGGCAAGGAATCCGCGCGGCCGCCCCGCGCCCGGCCGCCGTTTTCGCCGCGGCAGACACGGGGATCGTCGCGTGCCCCGCCCGTCGGCCGCACAGGTGCCGGTAGTCCGCGAAGGCGCCGCGAAGGCGGACTTCGTGTCGTTGTCGCAGCGAATTCATTCGCCCCGCAATCCCGCCAGCCGCATCCGATCGACCTGCACGGGGACTCCGCACGGCCCAAATCGTCCCATCGACCCGCCCCAAAGCACCCGAAGAGACGATTAGAATGTGCGATTGGACGGGCGCCGTATCACATTCCGTATCAGTCACTTACAAGATTAGGCGCATCGCGGCGCGGGCCGAAGGGTTTGACGCTGCGCGTCGGGCGGTCTAGAATGGCCCCCGCAAAACAGCAACAACTCGTGTCCGCATCGGCGCACCCGCGGCCGTGGCTCCTCGCATGGGAGCCACGCCACCCGGTTCCTGTTGCATTCAGCGCCGATCCGTCGTTTACCCCAAGAGACAACGTGCCTTGACTCACCACCGCGGAAACGCACTGCGCGCGCTCGCCTGTGCCGGGATGCTGCTGATCCCCGGCGCGCTTGCCGCCCAGGACGCCCGGCGGGCCGAGAGCCCCAGGCCGTCCACCACCGCCGCCCAGGCCCGCCGCGACAGCGTCGTGAACCTGGCGCGCCAGCAGCTCGGCCGCCGCTACCGCTTCGGCGGCACCGGCTCCTCGGGCTTCGACTGCAGCGGCTTCACCCGGTACCTGATGCGCGCCATGGGCCACGAGGTGCCGCGCACCGCCGCGCAGCAGGCCCAGGTCGGCCGCCCCGTCCCGCGCGACGTGTCGCAGTTGCGCGCGGGCGACCTGCTCACCTTCGGCCGCGGCGGCCGCGTCACGCACATCGGGATGTACATCGGCAACGGCCGCTACATCCACGCCAGCAGCCGCGCCGGCCGCATCGTCGAGGCCGACCTCCAGCGCCGCCACCTGGTGCGCGCGTGGAACGGCGTCCGCCGCTTCCTGGCCGACCCCGACAGCGCCCCCACCGCCGTCGCCGCCCGCACCCCGTCGACGGTCGTCCCCGTCCCCGCCCAGCGGTAGCGCGCCAGACGGCAGGACAGCCGGCACGACCGAAAGCCCGCGCCCCGGAACACCCCGGGCGCGGGCTTTCTCGTTGGTCCATCCAGGCACCTCGGCCGGTTTCCGCCGGCCGCGCTACCGCCGCGGGCGGGGCGGGCTCTGCGGCGCGGGGGCGGGCGCGGCGCCGAGCTCGCGCAGGCGCTCGGCGATCTGCGGGTTGCGCGGGTCCTTCTCCTGCGCGACGCGGTAGTGCACGATCGCCTTGTCGCGCTCGCCGCGCATGCGGTACACCTCGCCGAGCTGGAACGGGATCTGGCCCGACTGCGGGTAGAATTCGGCGTTCAGCTCCAGCAGCGCGGCGGCTTCCGCCGTCTTCCCCTGCGTGGCCAGGCGCCGCGCCATCTCGTTCAGGCTCCCCTCGCTGAAGTCGTAGCGCCCGCTCGCCATCGTCTCCTGCCGCAGCGTCCGGTAGCGCGCCACGGCCGCCTGCACGCCGCCGCTGTCCAGCGCCGCCGCCAGCACGCGGTCGAGCGTGGTGGGCACGGCTAGGCCGCGGTGGCAGGTGAGGCAGGTCACCGCCGCGGGCGGGGTGTGGCGCTCGGGAAGGCGGGGGAGCTGCTCCTGGTTGATGTTGCGCACCATCCGCATCATCACCCGCGCGTTGCGCTTCTCCACCTTGCTGTCGCTGGCGAAGTTGAACTGCCCCTGCTGCCCCTCGCGCGCCACGTGGCAGAACCCGCAGCGCACCCCCAGCGACGTGGAAAACCCGCGCATGATCTGCACGAGCGTGTCCCTAGGGATGCTCTTGGGCAGGATCTCCAGGTTCTCGAAACGATCGGGGATCTGCATCTGCGCCGCGGCGGGCTGCGCGGCGAACAGCGCGGCGGCGGCCAGCGCCGCCAGGGCGAGCGGACGGATTCGGCGCATGGGCATCGGCCAGGTAGGCGGGTGATCGCGCGTTGCGACGGGTGATCGCTCATTGCCACAGGTGATCCGAAGATGATGCATGCCCCGCGCCCGCGCACGCCAGCATCCCGTCGGCCGGGCGAATGAATTCGCCGCAACAACCACACGAAGTCCGCCTTCGCGGACTACCGGCATTGTCGCAGCCGAGATGCGGGTGCCCGGAATCATCCCCGACGCATCCGAAGCGAAGACCCCGCCGTCACCCTGCCCCACCGACCCTTCCGCATGCCCCAGGGCTTGCTGGGCACACCGACAATCGTCCCTCTCCCGTGCAGTTACGGGGGAGGGACAGGCGAGGAACGAGCCAGGGAGGGGGCCCGAGCCAGGGAGGGGGCCCGCGGTGGCGCCACCCCACTGCGTCCCCCTCCTTCGCCGTGGGGTACCGCATTCCGGCGCGCGCTGTCACTATTAATGCCGACAAGCGTTTACTGCTAATGGATACCACACGTCCTCCGCCCTTCCCGTAATCCCGATCCCGAATTCCGCCATGCTCGATACCCCACGCCGCATCCGTCCGCTGCTGGCGCTGATCGCCGCCGCTGCATGCATCCCCGCCGCGGCCTCCGCGCAGAATGAGACGACCAGCACCGTGCGGGTCGTGGTTCGCGCGCAGGAAGGCGGCGCCGCGGTGCGCGACGCCCGGGTGGAGCTGCTGGGCGCGCGCGCCGCCGGCAACTCCGACGCCGAGGGCGTGGTGCGCCTGGCGGGCGTGCCTTCGGGCCCCGCCATCGTGTCGATCCACAAGATCGGGTACGGGGACGAACGCTTCACGCTGAACCTGCCGGCGGGCGACACCGTGACCGTGGAGGTGGACCTGCAGCCCGCGGCGGTCCGCCTGGCCGAGGTGAGGGCCACCGCCCTGCGCAGCCGGGTGCTGTCCGAGTCGGGCTTCTTCG